>WHST01000014.1 GCA_009379955.1 Streptosporangiales bacterium
AACCACGTGATCGTCGATCAACACGTACAGTGCGGTCAGGAGGGTGTTCAGATCTTTGCTCACACATCGAACATGAACACCCTCCCCCACATCCACGGCCACGACGCGCCCAGGCCCTTCAAGGAATCACTCATCTAGGCGCCGTGTCGGTCCTCCTGGGTACTGTGCGGGCACGTTCGAACGACCCGCCCACCCGTACGGAGGCAGCCCCATGGCCGGCGTCGCCCGCTTCCAGCTCGTCGCACTCGACACACCCGATCCCGAGGGACTCGCGCGGTTCTACGCCGACCTGACCGGCTGGGAGATCGAGCCGCACGACGCCGACGACGGCTGGGTGCAGCTGCGCTCCGGGTCCGGGGCGACGATCGCGTTCCAGCGCGCGCCCGACCACGTGCCGCCGCGGTGGCCAGACGCCGGTCACCCGCAGCAGCTCCATCTCGACTTCGAGGTCGACGACCTCGACCGAGGGGAGACGGACGTGCTGGCACTCGGCGCACGCAAGGCCGAGTTCCAGCCGGGCACGTCGTTCCGGGTCTACCTCGACCCTGCCGGGCACCCGTTCTGTCTCGTCATCGACTGACGCGAGCGGACGTTCAATCGTCGGTGTCCTCGTCCTCGACCATCGGGACGTGCGGTGACAACGACTCGTCCACCTCGAGCCGCACGTCACCGCGGCGCATCACGTACCGCTTCCAATGCTCGTCGTCGTGGTCGAACGTGTAGAGCACGCCGTACGACCCAGGCGCGGCCTGTGCCACGGCTTGGTAGAGCTCGAGCTGTCGGGGACCCTCATGGTTGTGGGCGCCGGCCACCCACAGGTGCAGGTCGCCGTTGGCCCAGCGGAGGTCGACCGTCTCGTTGACGATTCCCTGGGCCCCCTCGACGAGCCGGGCGACGGCCTGCACGGTGTCGCCGGTCGCGGAGTCCTCGAAGTCCACCACCTCGGGCGTCGTGCGGATCGTCGCCCAGCCGTGCCACTCGAACATGCCGCCGAGAATCTCACGCCGGCGCGTGCGTCAGCGCGCGCCTGTCCGGCCGAGTCCGGCCATGAACTCGCTCATGCCGGCCGTCACGACGCCGAGGTTCTCGACGGACTTCAGCGGATCGTCCGGCGCCTCCAAGCTGTGGTCGGCGCCGGCGACCTCGACGTACGCGTGGCCCAGGGCCCTGGCCACGTCGCCGTGCCAGGTGCCGTCGGCGGTCCCGCCGACCAGGAGGGTGGGCGCGGTGGCCCGGCCGAGGGCCTCGCGCACCTCGGGCCTGGACAGCAGCGGGGTGAGCCAGATCGCCGGCAGTCCCCGGTCGGCGGCGACGGACGCGGCGAGTGACCCGAGCGACTTGCCCACCAGCAACGGTCGTGCAGCGGTCTCCGCGTCGAGTGCGCGTTGTGCCTGGCCGGTCACCCAGGCGATGGTCTCGGTCCAGTCGAGCTCGTGCGGGTGATGCCACCACACCTCCTGCACCGACCAGTCGTGGTGGGCGAGGACGGCTCTGGCGTAGTGGAGCAGGGGTCGCGCGGCCGTGTACCCGGCGCCGGGAAGGATCACCGCGACCCGGTCGGGATCGGCCTCGTGCCTGGTGGGTCCGCCGAAGAGCGCCTGCGTAGCCATGGCGGGGAGTTTACGAGTGCGCCGGACGTGCCGGTGGTCGTCTGCGTAGCAGTGTCACCACCGGCTGGTGGTCTCGTACCGGGAGTGGCACACAGCGTGACGAGGACATCGCCGATGGGTGACACGACGCGGGCCGTACAGGCCTGGCTCGACAGGTGGAGCACCGACGAGGCCGTCGCCCACCGCACCGACATGCGCGACGGCGGGGGATAGCGTTCGCTCGGACGGGTCGACACGAGGAGGGCGGGTGCCGTGAGCGGGAGACCGGCGGGCGGGCACGGACACGGGCACGGACACGGCGATCCCTACGAGGACGACTGGGACGAGATGGCCGACCGGCTGGTGGGCGAGGCGGAGCTGTCGATCGCCTCCCTCGAGGAGTCGGCGCGCTGGCTCGCGCAGCTGACCGGCGACCGGCCCGTCCACCGCGTGCTCGACCTCGGGAGCGGCCCCGGCGTGGAGGCCTGCGTGCTCGCCGCCGCGTTCCCCGACGCGGTGACCGAGGCCGTCGACGGCTCGGCACGCCTGCTGGCGCTGGCGGCGGAGCGTGCGACCGGACTCGGGGTCGGCGACCGCTTCGTCACGTCCGAACGGCAGCTGCCCGACGGCCTCGACTCGCTCGAACCCGCGGACGTCGTCGTCTCGAGCCGGGTCGTCCATCACCTGGGCGACCAGGCAGCCGCGATACGCCGCATCGCCGCCCTCGTCCGGCCGGGTGGGCTGCTGGCGATCAGCGAGGGCGGGCTACCGCAGCGCACCCTGCCACGCGACATCGGTGTCGGCCGGCCGGGACTCGAGGCGCGGATCGACGTCGCGCTGCAGGACTGGTTCGGCGAGATGCGCGCCGCCCAGCCCGATGCCGTCGCGACGGTCGAGCACTGGCCGGGGATCCTCGCCGGCGCGGGGCTCGTCCCGTGCGGCAGCCGCTCGTTCCTCACCGACCTGCCCGCGCCGCTCGACGAGCGGGCGCGGGCGGTGGTCACTGCTCGGTGGGGCGGCGTGCGCGACCGGGTGCAGGAGGTCCTCGCCGCCGACGACCTGGGCACGCTGGACCGCCTCCTCGACCCCGACGACCCCGCGGGCCTGCAGCGGCGCGACGACCTGTACCTGCTGACCGCCAGCACCGTCCACGTCGCTCGCGTTCGCGGGTGAGCTCAGGCGACCACGGCGGTCGCGTCCGACCGGGTCACGGGACGACGAGTCGGAGGATGACCGTCACGAGACAGAGCACCAGGACGGCGATGCCGCTCACCCGCGTCCAGGTGAGCCCGGCACGGGAGGGCTCGGGCAGCTTCTCGTACTGCCACAACCGGAACAGGTGACTCAGGTTCCACGCGTGCCGGGGAGCCAGGATCGCGAGTGCGCACCAGCCGAGCGCGACGAACGCCCCGAGCACCCAGAACAGGTGGCCGAACTCGATCTGTTCGAGGTCCACGTCCGGCCGACCCCCTTGTCCGTTGCGGGCCCGTTCGAGTCACGCCGCACGTGCACGGTTCCCTCCGGTCTCGTCGGCTACCCGCCGACCCCGGGGACAGCGTGACCGCGACGACGTCGGACACGTAGCGACCGCCCTCGACATCACCCGGGACCACGAGCCGCGGCCGAACGCCGGGTCAGGACGCCGCGCGGCCGGCGAGGCCGAGGATGCGGTGGAGCAGCGGGGCGTCGGCAGGGACTGGGACCTCGGGGCCGTAGGCGCCCATCTTGCGCCCCATCTGGGCGGTGTTCTCGAGCTCGCCGTGCACGAATGCGAGGACGTCGTCGTCCCAGACCGGCCGCTGATCGGTGGCCTGGGCGAGGTCCCACCCGTGCAGGACGAGCTCCCCGACGACCATGCCGCCGATCATGGGCGCCGGCATCGGCGTGGGGCCGACCATGCTCGTCGTGCCCTCCCACGCCTCGGGCGCACTCCACGCCGCGGCGGTCCGCTCCAGCTGCGCGACGAGATCGCCGGCCCAGTCGTCGGCCTTGGTCAGGTCGACGTCCGACTCGTTCTCGGCCGGCGGCGGTGTGGGAGCCTTGCGGCCCGCCCCCTCCAGCGACGGTCCGAAGAACAGCAGGTGATTGACGAGCCCGCGCACGTCGTACTCGGCGCACGGTGTTTGTGCGTCGAGCTTGTCGGGCCCGATGGCGCGGACGATCTCCACGACGGGCGCGCACGCCCGTCCGATCAACTGGTTTCCATGCATGCCGTCACGGTAGACGCGACGGCCTGCCGTCGTATTGGAGAAAGGCGACAAGCTCGGTTGTAGCTGTCGAATCGCACGAGACCATCCACGCTCCCATCGCCAGGTTGCGGGCGACCGTACGCTTGCCGGCTAAAAGGTTCGGCCAACGCCCGCCATCGGGGGCCGCGGGCGTGACCACGCTCGAGAGGATCCGCTGGTGAGCCGCGAATCGAACCCGGACAACGGTGGAGGATCAGCGGACCGACCCAGGCCGCTGTTCGGCCGCTACTACGCGCGGGTCAGTGAGCGGCTGGAGGCGGAGGGGCTCACCGAACTGCGCCGGGAGCTGCTCGCGGGCCTGTCGGGCGAGGTCGCAGAGATCGGCGCGGGCAACGGCATGAACTTCCGCCACTACCCGACCTCGGTCATGGCTGTCGCGGCCGTCGAGCCGGAGCCGTACCTGCGCGGGCTGGCCGTCCGCGCTGCCGGCTCCGCGCCGGTGCCCGTGACCGTCCACGCCGGCCGGGCCGACCGGCTTCCACTCGCCGACGACTCCGCCGACGCCGCTGTCCTTTGCCTGGTGATGTGCTCCCTGGACGACCGTCCGGCGGCGCTCGCGGAGCTGCTGCGGGTCCTCCGCCCCGGCGGCGTCCTGCGGTTCTTCGAGCACACCCGCGCGGAGACGCCGGGTCTCCGGATGGTGCAGCGCCTCGCCGACGCCACCGTGTGGCCGCTGCTGACCGGTGGGTGCCACACCTCGACCGACCCCGTGGCGGCGCTCACCGACGCGGGCTTCCGTGTCGGTGACTGTCGGCGGCTGCGGTTCCCCGAGCGCTTCACCCAACCGTCGACCCCGCACGTGCTCGGCGTCGCTCACGCTCCGCCTTGCGTCTTGGATCGATAAGTGTCAAATTAGATGGGTGACGAATCAAGGTGCGGCTCCCGCTCCGGCCGACGCGTGCGGCGGCACGCTGATGTGCGTACCGCTGGGAGAGGCGGAGGCGAGCGAGCTGGCGCCGCTGTTGAAGGCGATCGCGGATCCCGTCCGGCTGCGGCTGCTGTCGCTGATCGCGTGCCACGAGGGTGGCGAGGCGTGTGTCTGTGAGCTGACCGGCGCGTTCGAGCTGACCGCACCGACGATCTCGCATCACCTGAAGGTGCTGCGCGAGGCCGGCCTGATCGCCGCCGAACGTCGGGGCACCTGGATCTACTACCGCGCCGACGGCCGGGTTCTCGGCCGGATCTCGGCGCTGCTGGCCGCTCGGGAGCTGGTCGGCGCGTGACCCGCTCCCCTCGGTCCGACGTTCTCCCCTCCACGCCGTCGGAGAGCGAGCCGCAGGTCACGGCTCGCCTGTCGCGCCTGGACCGGTGGTTGCCGGTGTGGATCGCCGCGGCGATGGCCGTGGGGCTGCTCGCCGGCCGGACGGTGCCGGGTATGGGTGCGGCGGTGGACGCGGTCAGCGTCGACGGGGTCTCGCTCCCGATCGCGGTCGGGCTGCTGGTGATGATGTACCCGGTGCTGGCGAAGGTCCGCTATGACCGGCTCGGCGCGGTCACCGGTGACCGCCGGCTGCTCGTCCCGTCGCTGGTGCTGAACTGGCTGGTCGGACCTGCGCTGATGTTCGCGCTGGCCTGGCTGTTCCTGCCCGACCTGCCCGCCTACCGGACCGGACTGATCATCGTCGGGCTCGCCCGCTGCATCGCGATGGTGATCATCTGGAACGACCTGGCCGGCGGTGACCGCGAGGCCGCCGCCGTCCTCGTCGCTCTCAACTCGGTGTTCCAGGTCCTCGCGTTCGCCGCGCTCGGCTGGTTCTACCTGCGGGTCCTGCCCGGCTGGCTCGGTCTCGACACCGCCGGCCTCGACGTGTCGGCCTGGGCGATCGCCCGCAGCGTGCTGATCTTCCTCGGTGTTCCCCTGGTCGCCGGTTACCTGACCCGCCGCCTCGGCGAACGTGCGCGCGGCCGCACCTGGTACGAGACCCGGTTCCTGCCGCGGCTGGGGCCGTGGGCGCTGTACGGGCTGCTGTTCACCATCGTGGTCCTGTTCGCGCTGCAGGGCGACGCGATCACGTCCCGGCCGCTCGACGTGGCCCGGATCGCCGTGCCCCTGCTGGTGTACTTCGCGGTGATGTGGATCGGCGCCTACGCGTTCGGTCGCGCGGTGCGGTTGCCGTACGAGCGGGCGACGACCCTGGCGTTCACCGCGGCGGGCAACAACTTCGAGCTCGCCATCGCGGTCGCGATCGCCACCTTCGGCGTCACCTCTGGCCAGGCCCTGGCCGGCGTCGTCGGCCCGCTGATCGAGGTCCCCGTCCTCGTCGCCCTGGTCTACCTGTCGCTGGCGCTGCGCCGGCGACTCCGCAGCGCCGCACCGGGAGGGCAGACTGATGACTCGTGACGGATGCGCCGACCTGGAATCGTGTCACGTACTCGATGCCGGGCCCGTGCTCGACCGTGCTGCCGCGCACCTGGCAGAGCGCTACACCGGCACCTTCGCGTACGAGACCGTCCGCGACCTCGTCCGCGACTCCTACATCCGGCTGACCGCGACCGCCCGCATCCACACCTACCTACCCGTACTCGCGACCCGGCTGGCCGACGACCGGCTCCGTGCCACCGCGAAGATCCGAGGAGTCCTGATGCCCACCACGCCCGAGGTCCTGTTCGTCTGCGTGCACAATGCCGGCCGTTCACAGATGGCCGCCGCCCTGCTCGACCACCACGCCGCCGGCCGCGTCCTCGTCCGGTCCGCCGGATCCACTCCCGCCTCGCAGATCAACCCCGCGGTCGTCGAGGCGATGGACGAGCTCGGCCTCGACCTCTCCAAGGAGTTCCCCAAGCCTCTGACCGACGAGGCCGTCCAGGCCGCCGACGTCGTCGTCACCATGGGCTGCGGCGACGCCTGCCCGGTCTACCCCGGCAAGCGGTACCTCGACTGGGATCTGCCCGACCCCGCCGGCCAACCCCTCGAGACCGTGCGCGCGATCCGGGACCAGATCGACACCCGCGTCCGCTCCCTGCTCGCCGACCTCGCACTCGCACCCGGCTGAGCTTCCTCGGCCGTGGTGCCGATCACCTCGCGGCCGCAACACGTGAACGGCACCCTCACCGTGCCCCGACACGGTGAGGGTGCCGTTCACGGGTGCGCTCCGATCACGTGGACGTGATCAAACGGTGCGGGCGGCGAGCCTACTGACGACTCAGGCCCATGTGCCCTTGCTCAGCCGCCTGGTCAGGTACGCCGCGACGCTTCAGGTCAGGGACGACGTCGGCTCCTGGTCAAGGCCCAGCCACGGCCGGCTGCGTCCTGCCGTCTCGGCGGTGTCCGGCACGTGACGCGGTGGGTCAACCGGCCTGGACGGCGAGCCCGGTCGTTGTCGTCTCGTGTCCGCGGCGATGGCGTCGGCGAGTTGCTCTGGAGCGTCGAGTGCGATGAGCGTCCTGGCGTTCGGTACCTCCACGAACCGGGCGTCACCGAAGGCCTGCTGCAGGCGGCGGCCGAGCGTCGTCTTGAAGGCGTTGTCGGCGGTGCCCCACAGGATCGTGACCGGTCCGCTGAACCGGCCGAGCCGGGTCGAGACGTCGAGCAGGTCCTTGGGATCGGCGGCCTCGAGGAACGCGACGGCGTCCTTGCGGATCGCCTTGTTCGTGAGGCTCGGCTCGATCCAGGCCCGTGTCTGCGCGGGGTCGAGATTGTTGGCGAGCAGCCCCAGTCCCATCGGCGAGTGCCGGAAGGCGCGCGATCGCATCGGCTGCAGGTTGAGCTTCATCCTGATCTCGCCCTTGAGCAGGGAGAACATGATGGTGAACGGGAACGGGGGGAACGTGTCGAACGCGTCGCAGTTGGTGAGGACGACCCGGCCGATCCGGCGCGTGTCCGTGTCGAGCAGGAACTGGCACAGCGCGCCGCCGGTGTCGCCGCCCACGAGCGTGACATCGCGCAGGTCGAGTGCCTCGATGAAGGAGAGGATCTGCTTGGCGACTCCGCGCGGTGACTGGTCGGTTCCCGGCTTCACGGGGGAGCGGTGCGCGCCTAGTGGCCAGTCGGGGGCGTAGGAGCGGATGCCCTGTGTCGCGAGCAGGTCGGCGACACCTGACCAGAGCGACCCGTCCATCAGGAACGGGTGGACGAAGAGAACCGGCGGTGCGGCCGAGGTGGTCGGACCGGCGGCGCGGAAGTTCACGATTCCGTGTGGGAGTTCGATCGATGTCACGGTGCGTCCCCTAGTCTGTGCAAGTTACCGACAACCTCCATGTACTTACAGGCAGACTGTATGAATAAATCACGCCGTACGCAAGCCGAACGCACGGCCGCCACCCGGGCCGCGCTCGTCAGTGCTGGGCGCCGGCTCTTCGCCGAGCACGGGTTCGCCGGAGTGGGGACCGAGGCGATCGTCCACGATGCCGCCGTGAGCCGCGGCGCGCTCTATCACCACTTCGCGGACAAGACCGAGCTGTTCGCGGCGGTCCTCGACGACGTCGAGGGTGAGGTGTCGGGTCACCTCGCTGCCGTCGTGAGCGCCGATGCCTCCGGCGGCTTCGTCGAGGTCATGATCCGCTGCGTCGAGGCCTGGCTCGACGCCTGTGAGCGACCCGAGGTCCAGCGCATCGTGCTGGTCGACGGCCCGTCGGTACTGGGCTGGGTGCGGTGGCGCGAGATCTGTCAGCCGCACATCCTCGGGCTCGTCTCGACCGCCCTCGCGCAGGGCATGGCGGACGGCTCACTCGACCCGCAGCCCGTCACGCCGCTCGCACACCTCCTGCTCGCCGTCGCCGACGAGGCCGCGATGTATGTCGTCAGCAACGCGGACCCGGTCGCCGCGCGCCGCGAGATCGTGGCGATCGTGCGCCGGCTCCTCGAGTCACTCACCCTCGGTGCCGTGTCACCTCATCGAACCTGACCGCCAGTCGGCGTCCCTCGTTCATGCAGGGCACCCCGGGCTGAGTGGACGATGACCGTAGCCGTCACGCCCGTCAACAGTCGAAGACCGACCAGCAGATCTCGTTTCGCAACCGCTGATCCTCCAGGACGAGTTCGCGAATCGCATCCGGAAGCTGTTCGCGCTGCCAACGGCACTCGAGCCGGCCGGCGCTCTCACCCTCGCATCCGGTGGCCGCCGCACGCGCGGCCTTGATCGCGTATGCCGCAGCACCGAGCTCGTGTGCGGCGACATGCGCCACCACCGCAGCCTGGCCGGCAGCATATGCGGCGTGCCGAGCGGCTCCGCTCAACTCTCTTGCCGCGGCCATGGCATGGCCACCCGCCGCGGGGGACTGAGACATCGTGATCTCGCCTCGTGTCCATGCCCGAATCTGCTCGATCGCCAGACGGGGCTGCGGGGCCGAGGGTTGCACCGACTCGAAGAGGTGCAGAACGTGCTCTGCGCACGCGGCAGCCCACAAAGCCAGGAGCCGATGGTCGGAGTCCGTGAGCGTCCCCCCGCGGCGGATGGTGATGAAGCGGGGGTCGCGCTCCTTCGGCAGGATCACGGTTCCACCGTTCCTGGGTGCATCTGCCCAACCTAGCCAAGGGCCATGTTGGACGTGCCAGACCGCGGTGCTCCTTCAGCGAGTCACCCACGACCGCCTCGGCGTCGACCGAACGGTCGTGCTGGTGGGGCACTCGATCGGCAGTTTCATCGTCCGTGTGCTCGCCTCGCAATGGCCCGATCGGGTGGCGGGCATGGTGTACGTCGATGGCACTGTGCCGGAGGTGTTCGCGCCCACCAGTACGTGACCCGGATGCCGCGGTGCGATGGCAACTGCACGAAGGCGATCGGAAGGAGAAGGAGGCCCTGTCCAGACAGCCTGGACGGCGCCTCTTTCTGTTGCTACGTATGGACTTTCGAGCTTAGAGCGGGTTACTGGAATCGAACCCGCATTGTCAGCGTGGGAGTCCGAGCAACGGTGCCTTTCGAGCGGTCGGTGTGCGTGATGGATCGTCCGTGAGCGCTGTCGAGTGACCGTGGCTGACCGTGCGTAACAGCACATCAATAGCACGGCGGTCGCTGCTGCTCATCGTCGGCGAGAACCTCGTTCACGGTGTGTTGGCCGATGTGATCGAGCACGGGGTTGTCGGCCGAGTGAGCTGTCATGAGCAGGCCGAGGAGTAGTGCCCAGCCACGACCGCGCGCCCATGTCGCGTCGTCGACCGATAGCGCTGTCCGGAATACGTTACGGACGTCGGCGGAGAAGACCGTCCATGCGGCCATGACGTCGCAGGCGGGATCGCCCACGGCTAGGAGGCCGAAGTCGATGACCGCGGTCAACTGACCGTCTTCGACCAGCAGGTTGGCGGGATGGAGGTCGCCGTGGAACCACACCGGCGGACCCTGCCATTGCGGAGCCGCCAGCGCGGCATCCCAGGCTGCGGTCACGGTGGTGACGTCGAATCGGTCACGGACGCTGTTGATGTCGGCGCGGGTGAACTGGTCGCGCGTCGCCAGGGGAACGCCGCGCAGCTCATTGCGGGGTCCGTTGGTGGTGGCGACTGTTCGAAGCGCCTTGATGAACCGGGCCAAGTCGAGTGCTGCCTGCCCCGGGTCGGCGAGGGGTGCGGCGGCCGCGATCTCGCCGTGCAGCCATCGGCATACGGTCCAATGCCACGGGTAGCCCTCCGCTGGTGTCCCCTTTCCGAGCGGTGCGGGAATGGCGAGTGGCAGCACTGGGACGAGCATCGGCAGCCACTGGTGCTCCTTCTCGACTTGTCCAGCGCTCATGCCTCGGCGAGGCAGTCGTACGGCGAGGTCCGATCCGAGGCGATAGATGGCGTTGTCCCATCCGCTGGCGTCAACGGGCTGGATCGGGAGGTCTGCCCACTGTGGGAACTGCGCATTGAGCAGTCGGCGCACCAGGGGCACGTCGATGTGTACCTCTGCGGCGGGCTTGTGACCTGCACTCACGCGTATCCTTTCGTCGCCAGAGCCATTTTCGCGCCGCGAGGACGTGGAGAGTCGTGCCGACCCCTACTCTGCCCCGTCCTCCTCATAGGAGCCGCTCGTAGGCCGCAGCGGAGTGGGTCAAGGGGTCGAGCTTGCTCGATCGCGAAGCGACAAGAAGTGCCGTTGACGCGCGGAGTGAAGGCCGAAGACTGGTCCGGCGAGGAGGGCGGGACCGTGACTCACGAAGCGTGATCTGTAGGAGCGAGCAATGCAAGGTCGGTCCTCTGCGCCAAGCAGGTAGCGGCGGCTTGCAGTGTCGTCTGGGTGAAACTTCGGCGGGTGCCGTTTGGGTTATGTTGGCGGCAGGTACCACCACCGTGCAGACGCCCAGTCGGTGTCCGGTGGTTGACTCGCTAGGGCAGCCGGGCCAGTACCCAGCCGTATAGGTTGAGCGCGACCTGAACGCGCCGTGGCGTGTCGGCGAGAAAGAGCTGCCGATAGAGGTTCTCCACGTTGGGAGGACCTGACAGGTCCCGCAGGTGGCGTCGCACTGAGCTGTTCGGGGGCAGTGGCAGGTTGTTGGCTGCCCACAGGCCCTCCATGAGCTGCCAGGAGGCGGTCGCGGTGACGAAGGCGGCCTTTAGTAAGTCGCCACCGCTCATGGCGACACGAATCTTCTCTGCGGGGGTGGCGAAGACGCTGGGCGAGGTCTGACTTTTGTTGGTCGGTAACCCGGTAGGTGTCGAAGCCATGCTGAGCGTGCTGTCTCAGCCGAGTGAGGACTCCTCCTGAGTCGTAGAGGATTCGCCCGTCGAGGTAGGCGTAGACATGCATCGGGTCTGACTCGAGATTCGCTCGCGCAGCTGGCTCATCGGCGTATCCGCGCTCCACCAGGATCCCGTCACGCGGTGCGTCGTGACGCGGCCTGCTCAGGCCGTCCGCGAGGATGAGCCGTAGGTCTATGTCGGTTCCGGGAAGCGCGTCGCCTCGCGCGAGTGAGCCAGTCAGAAGAAGACCGATCACGTCCTCGTCTCGCTTCGCTTCATCGACCAGCTCCCCCAACATGACGTCGTACGGCACGGACATAGGTCGCCTCTCGTCGCGGGGACGTCGGTGCACCAAGATAGCCAGCTTGGAAGATGTGCTTCGCGCTGGTGCGTGCTCGTGCGTGGTGTTTGGTGTGGTGTTCTGTCCGTTGTTGACCGTGGCTGATCCCAGGCTGACCGTGACGTGTGGCCCTGATGTGGCCCACATATGCCGAGCGGGGAGTGTCTAGGGTTGGTGGATATGACGCAGAGTGTGCTCCCCGACCCCAGCACTCCGTTCGGCGAACGGGTCCTGCGCCGGTTGCGCGAGGAACGGGTCATCTGGATCATCACGATCGACAAGGACGGCACTCCACAGCCGAACCCGGTCGGGTTCCTGCTCCAGGACGACAACTCGATCCTGATCTACAACGACGCCAAGGCGAACCGGATCAAGCATGTCATCGATCGGCCCCGGGTGGCCCTGCATTTCGACGGCGACGGCGCCGGCGGTGACATCGTGGTCTTCACGGGCACCGCGAGCCCGGCGACGGACGTTCCGCCGGCCCACGAGAACCCGGTTCACATCGCCAAGTACGGCGATGAGGCGGCCCGGGTGTTTGGCAGCGTGGAGAAGTTCAGCGAGAGGTTCCCAACGCCACTGCGGATTGAGATCACGCGGACTCGGGGCTTGTAGTGGGGTGAGAGCGCTTGTCTGCCAGGCGATTGCTGCTGACCGTTCCCCTCCCTCACCCGATAGGTGCCGAACCAGCCGAGACGGCGTCGGGGTCCAGGGATCAGCGGGAAGATGTTTCCGGCCCCGGAGTCCTCGCACGAGCGGTAGCGGTCGATCGACGAGTGAGGCTGTGGCCGGAAAGATCTTGTCGCCCTGGACGCCGAGGACGGCTCGGCGCACACTCCGGGCGTCGGGCGAGGGGGAACCCACCTGAACGTGTCGTGAGCGGCCGTTGTGCGGGCTCCTGGTGGCGCATGTGGCCGACTGCTTGCTCGGGTTGCCTTGTCTGGTTCAGGTTGCGTCCGGTGGCTGGCCGCGCCGTCCGTGGACGGCCCCCAGGCGCCCGCGGCGGCGGCGGCCAGCGCGCCGCAGGCGCGCCTTGATGGAGTAGAGCCGGTTTCGGCAACCAAGATCGTTTGGAGCGGGTGACGGGAATCGAACCCGCATTGTCAGTGCGGATGAGGTTCGTACGGGCAGGTTCACCGTAGTACGTCTGTGCAGGTCAGGCCGGATACGTGGACCTCCGCGAACCCGGACGGCACCCCATGAACTGCAACCAGGACTGCAACTCCCGTCGACCACCCGGGAAGGAGGCGCAGGCGCTCCCCAGAGCGCCAAGAGACCAGAGCGGCCCCGGCCGGTGCAGCAACACCGAGCCGAGGCCTCGATCGACACCGTAGGAAGAAGGCCCCGATCGTGAACACGAGTCTGACATCCCATGCCCGCCCCGACTACGCCCGCTGCCGCGACTGCCCCGCCTGGTGCGGCGGACATGCGGCCGGCGACCCCGACGACGACGGCACCACGCACAGCGCGTTCGTTCCCGAGCTCTCCCTGCTCGAGATCCGCAACCATGTCCGCGGCCAGGTCGAGCGGCCGGGCGGCGACACGGTCGGGCTGTGCCTCCGGCAGGAGAGCGACCCCGACGGACCGGGGAACCTCAACATCCCGCTGCTCTACGTCGACGTCTCCGGCCGGGGACGCATCCCCGGCCAGCGACAGTCCGTCGAGGTGCAGATCACCAGCGGGGAAGCGCGGTCGCTGGCCAGCATGCTGGTCGCGCTGGCGGACCGGCTCGACCTCGCTTAGCACGCCGCACCAACCAGCCGGGTGCTCTGAGCACCCGGCTGGTTGGCGTCCCGGTACGGTCGTCGTGTGTCCAGCGACCACGACCCGACGCAGTGGACGATCCATGGCGAGCGACTCGTCGACGAGAACCGGCACATCCGGCTGAGCGTGGCGTCGGTGACGCTGCCCGACGGCGTCGAGTTCGACCAGTACGTCATCAGGATGCCGCGATGCGCGATGACCGCCGTCGTCGACGAGCAGCGCATCCTGCTGATCCGGCGGCACCGGTGGATCATCGACCGGTGGGTGTGGGAACTGCCCGGCGGCTACGTCGACCACGTCGAGGACGGCGCTCTCGCGGCGGCGCGGGAGGTGGAAGAGGAGACCGGCTGGCGGCCGACCGGGCCGATCGATTTCGTGATGACCTACCAGCCCATCATCGGCTCAGGTGACTGCCCGCAGGACCTCTACGTCGCGCACGGCGCCGAGCAGACAGGAGCGGCACCGGACATCAACGAGGCCGCCGACGTCGCGTGGTTCCCGGTCGCCGACGTGCCGGCGATGGTCGCCGCTGGGGAGGTCGTCGGCGCGGCCACGATCATCGCCGCGCTGCACCTGCTCCGTTCACCGTGAGCGCGCGCGTCTGCTCGACGAACGCCTGGACTATGGGGACTTCGGCATACGGGCCAAGCGCGGCGTGCAGCTCGGAGAGCCGGCGGCGGGCGCGCCGCGACTTCACGTCGGCGGCGAGACCGGCGGCCTGACTGCCGACCGAGCAGGCTTGCTCGACCTCGCCCTGCTGAGCGTGGATGGTGGCGAGCAGCGTGACGTTGAACGTCTCGCCGCGGGTGTACCCGTCGACCATCCGCAGCGACCGGCGCGCGTGATCCTCGGCGGCGGCGAAGTCGCCGAGGTCCCGCAGCGCGTGCCCGAGCTGCGCGGCCAGGTAGGCGGCGTCGTAGTAGCCGATCCACGCTGGCGCGGCGCCGGGATCGTGCCGGTCGAGGGCCCGCTCCGCGGCCGCGGTGGCGCGGACGGCGGCGGTCCGGTCGCCGAGCGCTGCGAGGGCGCGGGCCTCGGTGACCAGGGCCTCGCTGACCAGGGCGGGCACGGCGGCCTTGCGTGCGGACACCAGGGCAGCGCGGGCGAGGTCGACGGCGTCGCCAGGTCGGCCGACATACTGCGCCTGCTGACTCATCGCGGCGAGAATCTCCCCGCCGAACCCGAAGTCACCCGCCGTGCGGGCGAGCCGCAACGCCTGGATCATGTACCGCTGCGCAAGGCCGTGCTGCTCAAGGTCGTACGCCATCCAGGCGGCAAGGTGGGTGAGCTCGGCGACAGCGGCGAACAGGTCACGACCGACCTGCTCGGGGTACTGCCCGGCGAGCAGTGGCGGCACCTCCTCGTGGAGGTACTTGACCACCATCGACCGGGTGTGTCCGCCGCCCCAGCGGTTGTCCAGGCGTCGGAACAGCGCGGTGACCTCACGCATCGCGGCGACGTCGACCTGCCCGACACGACGTGACCCGGTGCCGGTCGGCGGCGGGTCGTTCGGCGCGGTCAGCCACCGCACGGCGGGGGCTGCGAACGCGCCGGCCGCGTACGTGGCGTCGACGAGGAACCCTCGCCGTTGCAGGTCGCCGTGCCAGAGCTGCGACGCCGTACGCAGACCCTCGGGCCACGCGAGCGCGAAGTCCAGGCCGAGATCCGGCCGGACCGCCGCCGGCCGCATCCCCACATCCGCGGGAGTCACCGCACGGCCAAGTAGCGCGGAGAGAACCTCGGCGATCAGGTCCGGTGTTGGCGGTCGCGGCAGCTGGCCAGCAAGCCACCGGATCACCGAGCTGTGGTCGTAGGTCATGTCCCGCATGCCGTAGGCGCGCCCGGCATCGTTGACCCGCCGGGCGAATCCCTTGTTCGAGCACCCGGCCTCGACGAGCAGCCGATGCAGCTGCCCGTTCGGTTCCCGCGGTCTGCGTGCCATCGCCCGCCCCTCGACGTGCCTCCCGAGTCTGGCACACCTACCTGTAGTCCACCTGTCTGCGCGACGCACGCACGCCCCCCGGTGCACACACCCGCCCCCGACGCACGCACTCCCGCTCACGCCGTCACCGATGCAGGCTCACGACCATGCGCGACTTAGTCTGGGAGTGACTGGGGGCACCGAAGTGAGCGAGGACCAGGCGACGCCGACCGAGGGCGACGAGGAGCGGTGCAAGCCGCACGACAACCGGGAGCCGTGCCCGATGTGCCTCGCCGAGAAGTACCGCGTCCCCGTCTGGAACTCCATCTGAGCTGGTGGACCGGCCGTCGCGGCGCCCCGACAGTGCGGCCGGTTCACCGCGAGCGGCGTGGCGGTCGGCACTGCTGTCCCCCAGGACACCCGCCGGCCGTCACGTCCCGGCCCTCGACGGGACAGGATTGGACCCCTCGGACCCGTCGGGGGCTCGAGATCTTCAGGACGAGCGCGTATCCCCGGACGGTCGTAGGTCGTTGCCTGAACGAACCATGTTCGCATCTGCCCACTGAGGATGATGGAGACCCGCGTGATCAAGACCGATGCCGACAACCAGCTCCTTTGTCCCAGTTGTGGCGCGGAGTGGGTGCACACCGACATCGTGTACGTGTCTGCTCGACACGAGGACGGGTCATTCAACGAGATCTCGGTGAACGGCGTCACAGGCCAGGTCGTCACGAACCGGCCAGAGCCCGGTCCCGTCGGGCCAACCCAGAACGAGGGTCGTCGCCACCGCATGGCCGTCACCGGCTGGTGTGAGCACTGCCCCGGTCGCTTCGCATTGGTGTTCACTCAGCACAAGGGCGTGACCTTCGTGGAGACGGTCTCCGCAGGTGACCGCTCGGTTCAGGGCGATCCCGTCTGACCCTCGGGAGCACGGCCACGGCCGCCTCACGGGACCGTTCGACACCGCCCGACCGGTACGGCTAGCGTGCTGACGCGGGTCGCGGGTCGGTCACGAAGGCAAGGAACGCGTTGCCCATCTCGGTCGTCCGCTCTGCGGTCAGGCCTTGCCCGGTCATCATCCCGTGCAGGCTGCCCGTGTTGGTGAACCCGGCGGCTGCGATGTCGGCGAACAACCGGTCGTAGAGGTCGCGTCGGCCCTTGAGCTCCGGGATGCCGCGCTCGATGATGTGGCTCAGGCCTCCCGCGCTGAGGTTCGGCCATGCGAGACCTCGGCTGGCGTACCAGTCGAGCGGGTTCGCGAGCAGTCTCAGAAGACGGAGGTGCGACGGCGTGAAGTCCCGTACGTACCGCAGGAACATCGCTCTCGTGTCACTGTCGAGGTCGCTCGGTAGCGCCGAGTTGAGTACCGCGTTGCGGAGTGCGTCGAGCTTGTCCTGCTGGCCCGTCGCGGTCGCTGACGCCGTTGCATGCGCCAGAGCGTCGAGGAACTCCGTGTTCTGGGCGAGGCTCTCCGCGGTGAGCTCGTCGACCTGGTCGAGCAGATCCTGGACTGCCTCGGTGATGTCCTTCTGCCACTGCTCGCGCCGCTTCTCGTACGCGGCACCGACCACGGCGGCCCAGATAACGGCGACCGGCCCGCCGACCACCGGCACTGCCGAGAGCCCGGCTTCGATGATGGTGGCGGCGACGGCCTTGTCTGTCGACCTCTCCGGCGGGTCACTGATGGCGTTCATGACCGTCTAACGAGCCGGCCCACGGCAGCGATACGCGACGACAGCCACTCGACCATCTCGAACCGATGCTCCTCTCCGACGAGGGGGACGGCAGCGGTGGCGACGCCGCGCGTGGTCCCGGACGTCGACTAGACGTCGGGGCGTTCGTCACGGCCGCAGGTACTCCCGAGGGTCTGGGCCGTCGCCCGGCGGGCACGCCGCGCGCCACCTCCGCCAGTCGATCACCTCACCCAGCCGGTCCGGGTCGAGCAGGCCATGCTCACGGGCGAACGCCTTCCGCGCCGCATGCCACACCCTGAAATCCTCCACCGACCCGTAACCCGGGTGCCGGCGCAGCTCCGCAGGCACCACGACCCCGTCAGGCGCCGTGAACACCGACTTCCTACGCCTCACGACACCGCGCCCCGGATCCCGTACACGCCACGCGCACCGGCACGGCGCTGCGGCCGCCGCGCGCCCTGCTGCTCGTCGCCCTCCTCGCCGGCCGGCAACCGAAGCGCGGCCGACAACCTGGCCAGAGTGATACGCGCCTGCCGGCTCTCCACGATCGCCGGATGCACCCGCGTGACCATGCCGGGGCCCGGCACCATCGTCCCGTCCCGTGCCGCGATCGCGGCGAGCTCGTCACACAGGTCGACCGTCCGGACCATCTCCCGCAGCAGGACGACTTCGTGCTCCTCGAGCTCGTACTCCTCGAGGATGCTCGACCACAACCGGCGGCCTGACGAGCGCGTGCCGGCCGGCGGCTTAGGCACCTTCGACTCGGTCATCTCGGACAACTCCGTTCGTTTCAGGGGTCCCGGCTAGGAAGCGACCTCTCCGGCGGTTCCGCTTACTGGGGGCCGGAACCCCACCTGCCCAGGGGGTGTGGCGCGCGCGTCGTTTCCCGCGCGGGAGGAGTGCGCTCGACGCGCGCGCCACACGTCTACTGCGGGGCGAGATGCTGGTCGACCCACTGCGTACGGTCGTGGTCGCGCTGCAGTGCTGCTGCTTGGACGGCGGCATCCTCGACCTCGGCCATGGCCAGGTCGACGGCCTCGGCGTACGACGCGGTACGTCCGCGGCGGGCGGCTTCGCCCTCCTTGCTGGCGCTGGGTCGGCCGTGCCACTCGACGGGCGGAGCGGGTAGCAGGCGGGCCAGCGCCAGCCGGAACCGCTGGAACTCGGTGTCGTTGATCGGCTCGTCGCGGTACGCCTCGGCGTCTGTGCGCCACGCGGCGAGTCTGGTGTTGTACTCCTGCCGGCTGATGTCTCTGGGTACCTGGAGCATGGATAGGAGGTGGGCTTCTTCGCCTACCCGCTTGAAGTGCTCCCGTCGGGCAGTGACCGCACGCCGGTCGAGCTCGTCGAAGTGCCGGTCGATGGTCACCCGGTCGTCGGCGACCTCGCGGACGGCGACGCGGTACTCGCGCCACGCGGCTAGGGTGTCGCCGCCGTCGCGCACGGCCACCTTGAACGCGGCCCACGCGGTGTCGACCCGGCCGCGGTTGCGGTCGCTGAACGTCGAGCGACGCTCCCGCCACCACTGGCCTGCAAGGCGCTCGCGCTGGGCCTGGCGTTCTGCCTCGACGCGCTGCCGTTCGGCTTCCTCCTCCTCGAGCAGGGCTCGCAGGTTTGCGGCCTGGCGCTCGGCCTCGGCGGTCTGTGCGGCCAGGTCAGGACTGGTCTTCGTCGCCATGGTCGTTCTCCTCGTGTTCGGTGTCGGGTTGCTCGGCGCTGTCGTCGATGACGGTCATGCCGAACGTCGAGATGTACGTGCGTCGGGACTTCACGGCGGGTTCGCGGCCTACGTACGGCTTGCCTGGCGGGCACAGGCATCTGCCGCGCGGCAGGCAGTAGGCCGGCGTACGACAGCCGCTCATGCTGCCGCCGGTGGGGTGTCGTCGGGCAGCACCTCGCCGGCCTGTCGTACGCCGTTGTCCGCGCCGCGGGGCAGCGGCCGGCCATTGTGGTCGACGCGGGCGCGGTACTCCGCAAGCTGGACGGCCTTCTCGGCGAGGCTGTCGCGGATCGCGCGCAGCCCGCCGAGTCGCTCGTTCTCCATGCGGTGCTTCCTCTCGTGTCGTACGCCGCGCTGTCCGCGGCGCCGTTGGCGGGTCACGTCGGGTATCCGCATCCGGGGTGGGTGGTGTCGCCGAGCTCGGGATCGACGAGCTTCCGCCGGCCACCGCATGGCGCATCGATGTGTGCCCAATGCCACGTGACGAGCTGCCCGCACTTGGCTCGCACGCTGCTCTCGCAGACTGGGCACTCGGCTAGCGCTGCGGGCGTCGCCGAGACCCGGACGCCTGCGCCGGTCACCGCGGTGAACATGGGTCCTCCTCGCAGTGCCCATGAGCGTCGACGTCCCCGAGCGCCGGGTCGAGTGGGAATCCGCAGACGCGGCACCGACGAACTGTGTCCCAACCGTCCCGTTGTCCCAATCGCTCACCGTCGACTTGGGACAACGGGACGGTTGGGACAGGGGTGTAGAGGCCCCGGGATGCTCGGCGGAGTCGGCCGGCGTCGACGAGTCGGGCTAGGTAGCGGCGAGCGTCGTCGCCGAGTGCGGCCTCCACATCGCGGGCGCGGACGCCGTCGGGGTTCTTGCCGACAAAGGCGACGACCTCGGCGGACCGGTCACCGAGTCCTGCGGTCACCCGTGCCTCGCGGGCGCGCCGTGCCGCGGCGTCGAGGTCTTCGCCGTCGAGCGTCCAGACGGCGTCGTCGAACGTGACGGCGTACTCGCCTTCCGGGGCGTCGCGGCCGGTGACCCTCAGGACGCCGGTGGTCTCGCCGCGCGCCCGTGAGACGACGAGGACGGAGTCGGCGGCACCGGCGAGCCCGTTCGTGCCGGAGACTGCGTCGACGAAGTCCTCGGATGCGGCCTTGCGGTCGTGGTGGTTGACGAGGAGGCAGGCGCCGGGGTGGTCGTCGGCGAGCCGCTTGAGCGTCGATCCGATCCGGTAGTCGCGGCTGTACGTCGTCTCGCCCTGCAGCGCCGGCGGCATCACCTTGCCGAGGGTGTCGAGGATGACGAGCGGCCGCTCTGCGCCGTGCATCCCCAGCCACGCGGCGAGCGTCGCGACGACGTTGCCCGGCATCACCTGCGTCATGTAGTCGAGCCGTTCGGGGATCGGCTCGCGGTCGAGGAGCCGCCGGCACCGGTCCTGCATCCGCCGGTCACCGTCCTCGAGCGCGGCGTAGAACACCGGCCGCGCCTCCCCCGCTGGGAGGCAGCCGAGCGCGTACCCGCCGTGCGCGACGCCGAGGGCGAAGTCGAGGACCATCCAGCTCTTCCCGATCTTCGGCGCGCCGACGAGCAATGACAGACCCTCGGGCACCACGCCAGGGACGGCGTAGGTGAGCGGTAGGAACACCTGCCCGTCGAGCCACTTCCCGTTGCGGAGGCCGGCGAGGAGGTCGGGGGCGTTGGTGGTGACCTCCGCGGCGGCGTGGCTGTGCGCGGGCTCGTCGTCCCAGGAGAAGTCGCTCACGGCGCCACCTCCGCGCCGAGCTCGCTGCGGAGCAGGTCGAGCACCTCCCGCTCGAGGTCGACGGCTGGCAGGCCGAGGACGATGCGGGCCCTGTGCTTGGCGCTGGCCGTGGCGTACTCGGATGCGAGGAGCCGCCGGGCCAGCGCACGGACCCGCGCGGCGACGACATCCGCCGCACCGATGTCGTCGCGGTTCATGAGGCCGACCTCGTCTCGTCGAGGTCGGCGGTCGCCCGACGCGCCCACTGCGGACCCAGGTACGGCCACCGCCCGAGCTCGACGCCGCGGAGAGCGCCAGAGAGCGCCGTCACCACGTCGGCGACACCGCGGGCATCCTCGCCGACGACCTCGATCTCTCGGGCCACCACCGTGGCCGCGGCGAGCCGGGAACGCGCCTCCACGGTCAGTCGTGCAGCGGCGCCGATGTCGACGAGCACGCGGACGCCCGCCGGGACAACGTCACGCGGCCAACCGGCGGTCAGCGCGCCGTCGCAGTCGACGTGGCCGGCGAGGTCGAGTCGCAGCACCCCGGACACCCGGGGCTCGGTTAGGCTGTCAGGAGACCTCGTCGCGGTGGTCTGTTGGGCGTCCGGCCCCCGGGGCGGGCGCCTTCTCTCTGCCCTCACGCGGCGGCGCCGCCGTTCTGCTGGGCGAGAAGCCGCCCGACGTACACCTCTAGCGCAGCGCGCGGAATGCGTCGTGCCCGCCCGATCTTGACCGACTCCAGCTCGCCGGAGGCGATCAGGGCGAACGTGCGCGTGCGTCCGATACCGAGTTCCTGCGCGGCCTGTTCGGGGTTGAGAAGCAGTGGCTTCTGCACGGTTCCTCCATGACTCCAGCGGACCACATTGATCCTCTGAGATGAGGAGACACTGCAGCGGGATCGATGTCAAATACCGCTGGGTTCATTGGCGTGTCCAGCGGACGTTGACGAACCGTGGTGAACGCGCGTACTGTCGCCGGCATGGCGCAACGGGGACCGGATGCAGATGACCTCCACACGCACATGCCGGGCAACCCGGATACACGGACGGTGGAGAAGTGGCTAGACCGTCGACTTGGGCCCAAGTGGAAGGGCTGGCCCGCAGAGTCGTCGGGCGTGCCGGAGGCAGCGATGTTCGCCCGCTTCGAGCAAGGCTCGACGGGACGGTGGCTCCTGACGGGTGTGCTCCTGCTCGGGGAGGCGGTGACTGCCGACCGTCTTCGAAAGGTGCCTGTCGCCGCGCTTGAGAACTCGTGGAACCTCACCGTCGATGGCGGAGATTTCCGTGCGGAGGTCGAGGCCCTACCGCCACTCAAGCGGGAGCCGGGAATGCCACCCGAAGAGTTTTCCGATCTGGTTGCACAGCACTACACCACCTGGGCTCGCTACGTCGCGCACCCAGCGGATGCGATGGCCGCCGAGCACGGCATCAAGGTGCCGACTGTCCACACCTGGATCCGCGAGGCGCGTCTCCGCGGCTTCCTTCCGCCGGCGCGACGAGGGAAGGGACGCGGCTTGTGAGCAAGCGGAAGCCGAACCTACGGAGCTCGATCTACCTGAGCGAGACCGACGGGCGCTGGCACGGCTGGGTGACGATGGGGATCAAGGATGACGGTTCACCCGACCGTCGTCACCGTACGGGCTCATCCGAGACCGAGGTCACGCGCAAGGTGAACGGCCTTGAGCGTGAGCGGGACAAGGGCAACGCGGCGAACGCAGGGCGGGCACCCACGGTTGAGCAGTGGATGACGACCTATCTCGACACGATCGCTGTGCGGAAGCTCGCGCCCCGCTCGTACGACGACTACTGGTCTAAGACGCGGACGTGGATCGTCCCCAGCGTCGGCGCGCACCAGCTCGACCGGCTGCTACCGGAGCACGTCGACCAGATGCACGCGCGAATGATCGCGGCCGGACGCTCGTCGAACCACGCGCTGAAGGTGCATCGGGTGCTGTCGCGCGCGCTTGAGATAGCGATGCGCCGCGGCAAGGTCGCGCGGAACGTGTGCAAGCTCGTTGACCCACCGTCGCCTGGCGAGTCCGAGCTGACGCCGCTCACGGAGGCCGAGGCGCGGAAGGTGCTCGCCGCCGCAGCCGCGCGGCGCAACGGCGCCCGGTGGTCGGTCGGCCTCGCGCTCGGACTACGGCAGGGTGAGGCGCTCGGCCTGCGCTGGGCGTACGTCGACCTCGCCGCCGGGGTCGTGCGGGTGTGGTAGCAGATCAGCCGCGCGAACTGGCGGCACGGCTGTGCCGACCCGCACACCTGCGGCAAGCGATTCCACCGCGCCGCGTGCGCGACTGCGTGCATGCAGCACCGGCATCGCAGGAACTGCGAGTCGGACTGCCGCACGCCGTCGCACCGGTGCCCGAAGCCGTGCCCGCCGCGGTGCACCCGCCACGCGGCGCAGTGCCCGCAACGACAGGGTGGCGGCCTGACGTTCCGCGAGCCGAAGGCCAAGGGCAAGCGCACCGTGCCGCTGCCCTCCGAGCTCGTGCCGCTGCTGCGCGCGCACCGTACCGCGCAGCGTCGTGAACGGCTCGTCGCGGGAGAGCTGTGGCAGGACAACGACCTCGTGTTCTGCCGGCCGGACGGTTGGGCCATCGCCCGCAACGACGACTGGCGCGACTGGAAGGCGCTGCTTCGCGCTGCCGGCGTTCGTGATGTCCGCGTGCACGACGGTCGACATACTGCAGGCACGTTGCTGATCGAGCACGGTGTGCACCTGCGCACCGTGCAGGAGATCCTCGGTCACTCGCGGATCACCACGACCGAGAGATACACCCACGTAGCCTCGCCGATGGCGCAGGACGCCGCGGAGCGAATGAACCGCGCACTGTGGGGATCGGCGACAACCGCAACCAGAACTGCAACCGAGGACTAGCGGCGATGGCACGCTACGAGGGGGAAAACCGCAGGTCAGAGGCCATCTGTCTGGGAGCGGGTGACGGGAATCGAACCCGCATTGTCAGCTTGGGAATCCGAGCGAAGGCCGGGTATAGCGGGTCTTCTGTGCGTGATCGATGGTCCGCCTGGTCGCCCGACTGACCGTGACTGACCGGCCGTAACAGCACGCAGACAGCACGACCCCCACACCTCCACCGTCCTCCTCATAGGAGCCGCTCGTAGGCCGTAGCGGAGTGGGTCAAGGGTCGAGCTTGCTCGATCGCGTAGCGACGGCGAAGCCGCCCTTGACGCACGGAGTGAAGGCCGGAGACTGGTCCGGCGAGGAGGACGGCCTCTGCGACTCAAACGAAGATCGCGAGGGGAAGGATTTGGAGTGCTGGACCTGCAACGATGGCCTCGGGTGCGTTGATGTCGAGGTCACCATCGGACGATTCGGTGAGGTCGTTGATGAAGGACCGCGAGAAGTCCGAGCCGGCAGCGCCCAGTGCGGTGCGACGGAAGAGGTTGATCTCGTCGTTCGTGTCCACGGTACTCGTGATCTTTCCGAGTACGGTGAATTGCCCGCCGAGAAGGTGTGCTTCACCTTCGGGTGGGAGGTATTCGCGGGCTACTGTAAGTACGGCGCGAAGGCTCGGGTCACCCTGAAGTACTAGATCGATGATCGGCGATTTCTCGACGTCCTTGTGCATTGTTCGCAGCATGTAGGCAATCTGCTCAGGGTCCTCACTGTCGTCGTCAGTCGTGGGAGGTTGGGTAGCTCTGGTCTGTTCGCGCTGGGCTCGCCGCCTAGCTGCGCGGTCCTGGGGTACAGCCTGGGAAGGGGTCTCCTCTTCGGAGAGATCAAGCCCTAAGAATGGTGCGATGGCGTACATGAGATCGAGAACCTTGGCGAGCGGATTGCCGAGCACGGCACCCGTCAGCTCGACGAGCTGGCCGGGCTTCAGGCTAGGAAGTTCGGTGGGGTCGCTGACGAGGGTGACCCGGCCCTCCTGCGTGAGTGTGTGGCGAAGATGATTGAAGAGCGACGCTTCTGTGTGTTGGCGGACAACGTGGGTCTCCGTGCGCTGCGCGGCTCCCGAGTGCCGTTTGTATCGGCCGTCGGCATTGAGGCCAAAGAGACTGAAGATGGTCGGTACGCCCACCTTGGCACCGATCTCACCATCTGTCGCTTTGTCGCTCTGGACCTCCTGTATGATGTTGTTCTCGAACGAAATGCCGTCCTGCAAAGCGGCAAGAAAGCTAATGAGCATTGGCACGTCGAGGTAGACGGGATGGACGAGTTCCATCATCGCTGAGCGGTTACGTGGCATCTGTGACTGCACGACCTTTCCGCATGAGTGAGTATCTGACGAAAACAGGACCGTAGATCGCGCAACAACGACCCTTGTTCATATTGCGGAAGTGCGGTGCTGAGCTACATCTGACCACGCTGTGTGCTGATTCAACCTTGGTCCGGGCCGTCCGCGAGGACGGCGCTCCGCGCCGCCCGCAGCGACGGTCGCGGGCGCCGCGTCAGCGGCGCCTTGATCTACAAGAGGTCAACTCGGCAAGGTGGACACCCGGACCCGTGTCCTGTGCCGCCTGATGCTTGACAGTGGCATGCCGGCTGAAGCTTGACATGATCTTTCGCGGGGCATGATCGACGGGCCTCACCCCGGTTCCCGTCCGAGCCAGCGTGGGTCGTGCTGGAAGCCGGCTCGTTGATAGAGGGGTACTGCCTGGTCACTGGAATGGACGGTCACGTGCTCTAGTGCCAGCCTGTCCGCATCCGCCAGCACTGCTTCTAGCAACGCCGCACCGATCCCGTGGTCGCGCACCTCGGGCACTACATACATCGATTGGACGTCGCCGCTACGTCGATATCGCCGTTCGGGGCTGGGCACCCGTTCAGTGAGCACCAGCCACGCCATTCCGACCACGTCATCACCCAGCTCGGCAACGAACGGGAGATGAGTCGGTAGATGGTCGCTGATCCAACTGGCGAACGAGTCAACGAAGCCGAGGGCGTCTGGTACGGCACGGCTGTCTCCCTCGGTCAACGCCGCCAGGCGAAGGTCCGCCATCGCTACAGCGTCGTCCTCTGTGGCCCTTCGTACCGTGACCTGCACCCTGGGCTCCCTCTATGCACGCGTCTCGACTGCGAGGGCTTAGGCGACTAGTAGTACGCCGTCGTGGTTGCGGATCGCGGGTGTGCCGTTGTAGCGGATCGCGTCGCGGGCGCGGACGACATAGGCGGGGTCCATGAGGTCGTCCAGCTCGTCGTCGGTAGCCCAGCGGAAGTCGGAGACCTCGTCGTTGACCCTGAGGTCTTCGGTGGTCGGGCGGCAGCGGAAGACGAGGGAGACGATGCCTCGGGTCATGTTCTTGTAGACACCGGAGAGCGTGTCGACCTCGACGGACATGCCGGTCTCCTCGGCGATCTCGCGGGCGAGGCCGTGCTCGATGGTCTCGTCGAGTTCGAGGACGCCGCCTGGTGGTTCCCAGTGGCCGTTGTCGGCCCGTTGGACGAGGAGAACGCGGTTGTCGTCGCGGACGATGGCGGCGGCAACGCTGACGGAGTGGCGCTCGTTTGACACGTTCGCCTCCCTTGCTGGCCCGTATGGCTACTCTGTCGTCTAGAGGAGTGAAAGTACCAGGAACTTTCGACTAGGGGAGCGTCAGTGGCTCTTGGCAGCGTGGACACGGCGAGCGACCGCTCCGTGTTCCAGCAGATCGCGGATCAACTTCGCGAGGAGATCACGCGCGGGCGCCTTGGCGCGGGGGAACGGCTGCCCTCTGAGGCTGCGCTAATCGATCACTACGGCGTGGCGCGGATGACGATCCGGCAGGCGTTGGGAGTGCTCAAGAGTGAGGGCCTGGTCGTTGCCGAGCATGGGCGCGGGGTGTTCGTGCGGCCTCGGCCGGTGGCTCGGCGGCTGGGTAGTGACCGGTTCGCGCGGCGGCACCGGGAGGCCGGTCATGCGGCGTTCGTGGCGGACGCGAAGGCCGCGGGGCAGCAGCACTCGGTGGACAACGTGCGCATCGATCGAGAGAAGGCTCCCACTGATGTCGCCGAGCTGCTCGGCGTGGACGGCCGCAAGAAGGTCGTGGTCCGGCGCCGGCGGTACCTGCTCGACGGGCATCCGGTCGAGGTCGCGGCCTCGTACATCCCGCTGGACGTCGCAGGAGGGACGAAGATCGAGGAACCCGACACTGGTCCGGGTGGGATCTACGCCCGGATGGAGGAGCAGGGCTACACCTTCGGCCCGTTCCACGAGGACATCAGGGCGCGGATGCCGACGCCGGAGGAGATCACCGCGCTACAGCTCGCGCCCGGTGTCCCGGTCCTTGATCTCGTCAGAGTCGCCCGCGACGCGAGCGGGCGGGCTCTGGAGGTCTGCGAGACGGTCATGGCTGCCGACTCGTTCGTGCTGAGCTACGACCTGCCCGCTAAGTAGGCTGCCTCCGTTCCGTGTGTCGCTTGACACCGCTTCGCCAACTCCTCTATACATGTGGTAACTCCTCTAGACGTGCAGAGGAGACGACAAGCGGAGGTAGTGACTGATGGCGATTCAACGTGGTGAGCGGTTCCCGGTGGCGTTCGAGCACGCGTTTCCGAAGGGCCTTGTCCTGATCGGGGATGTGGAGGCTTCGACGGAGTACCAGTCGCAGGAGGACCGCAACCGTGGCCGTGAGGCCAAGCAGCGCGTGGACGAGCGGTCGGGCAAGCGGATCTGGAAGGCCGTGGCGACCGACCCGGACGAGGGACGGGCCAAGCGGGCGTCGTTCGAGATCCAGTTCATCGCCGACGTGCAGCCGGTCCCGCCCGGTGACGAGGTGCTGCCGGGCATGCGCCCGATCGCCCTCGACGGCCTGCATGTCGAGCCGCACGTGACCGGTCAGGGCGAGTACAAGTCCCTAGCGTTCCGGGTCTGGGCGACCGGCTTCGCCGACCCCAAGGCCGCGTCTCGCTCGCGGTCGCAGTCCGGGCAGGGCTCGCAGGGTAAGGAGCAGGCGGCATGACGGCCCGGAGGCGTGAGCTGGCGGTGACCACGAACGTGCACCTGCGCGCGGGTATGCCGTTCGGTGTGACGGCCTTCGACGCCAACGACCGGCGCGGGCCGTTCGTCAGTGTCGACCTCGGTGACGGCTTGACCACGGTGTCGCTGTTCATCGAGGACGAGGACACCGCCAACCGGCTCATCGCGGTCGCGGGGGAGGCGCGGGCGAAGCTCGTCGGCGCGATGACTCGCGCGAGGCAGGCTGAGTCCGGTCAGCCGGAGCTGATTGCTTCCTAGAGCGGCGCGGCAGCGGTGAAGGATTCCAGGCCCGCCGCTGCCGCGCCTTCCACACCACACCCCCAGAGAGGGCGTAGCAGGCATGTCCCAGCGTAGAAGCAGCAACCACGTGCCGCCGGAGCCGGAGCAGCCGGCGATGTTCACCTACCGCGTCGACCAGGTCGCCAAGAATCTCGCCCTGGGCGACAAGCCGAAGTGGCGGTACCCGTGCGGGCTGTGCAACGGCTCCCTGGTGTCCGAGCCGGGCGGGCTGTGCTCGACGTGTGCACCGACCCCGCCTCGGTCGCGGCGCAAGACCGCGAAGCCTCGTACCGCGAAAAAGACCACCACCGCCAAGACGACGAAGACGAGTGAGTCGAGTGGTCGGCCTCGGGCGAAGCGGGTCCCGCCGTGGGACCGGGTCGCGGACGGTGGTGCGTCATGAGAGGCGTCGCCTACAAGAAGCCCTCCCCGACGGTGCGGGCGGAGTCGTTCCGGATCGGGTTCTGGACCGTCCTCGGCGGCACGATCGCCGCTGGGATCGGGCGTGTCGTGTGGTGGCTGGTCCGGCAGTGGCCGGTCTGGCTTGTCGTCGGGCTCGGCTACGCCGCCTGGCGGGTGCACGCCCGGTTCGACACCCACGGCCTGTCACTGGCCGCTCTCGCCCTGGTGACGGTGCTGGTGGCCTGGCGTGTACTGCACGCCCGGTCGTTCAAGCTCGTCGTGTCCTGGCCGCTGCGGTCATGGTGGCGCCGCGTCGCCCGGTATGGACGGGGCTGGGACGAGCTGGTGGCCGTCACCGGCCTGGTCAAGCCGTTCCGTGGCCGCGAGCTCGCCCCGGTGCTGGGGCGGTGCAGGTCGACCGACACCGTGGACCGGCTCCGCGTCCGCACCCTGCGGGGTCAGGTGCTGGCGGACTACGCGGGCAACGCGGAGCGGTTCGCCGCGTCCAACGGTGCGATTGACTGCCGCGTCCGGTCGGTCCGCACCCCGGTCATCCGGTTCCGAGGGAAGACCCTGGTCCGGTCGCGGGTCGTGCCGCGCCTGCTGGAGCTGTGGTTCCTGGTCACCGACCCGCTACGGGACCCAGTCGCACTGTTCCCGATCCCGGACAAGCCGAACCTCCACCGCCTCCGCGTCGCTCACCGCGAAGACGGCCTCCCGTGGCATCTGCGACTCCGGGGCACCCACGTCCTGGTGGCTGGTCGCACGGGGGCGGGGAAGGGCTCGGTGTTGTGGTCGATCGTCCGTGCGCTCGCCTCGGCGGTGCGGGACCGGTGGGTCGAGCTGTGGGTCGTCGACCCCAAGGGCGGCATGGAACTCGCCGCCGGACAAGGCCTGTTCGCCCGGTACTGCTACGGCGACAACAACACCGACGACGAAGGCCGCAAGCGCGCGTATCAACTCGACTTCGCTGAGTTCCTGGAAACCCTTGTCGACCGGATGCAGGAACGGCAACGGGACCTGCGGGGCGTGTCCCGAACGCACAAGCCGCGGCCGGGTGACCCGCACATCGTCGTGCTGATCGACGAGCTGGCGTGCCTGACCGCGTATGTGACGGATCGGGAGGCGAAGAAGCGGATCGAAGCCGCCCTCGGACTCCTCCTCAGTCAGGGCCGCGCGGTCGGCATCACCGTCGTCGCCGCGCTGCAAGACGCCCGGAAGGAGGTGCTGCCGGATCGGGGGCTGTTCCCGACCCGGATCGGGCTGGCGGTGAACGAGCCGGAGGAGACCGACCTGGTCCTCGGCTCGACGGCGCGGAAGAACGGTGCCCGCTGTGACGAGATCTCCGAGGACACCCCTGGTGTGGCGTTCGTCGCGGTGGAGACCGAGAAGGAACCCGTCCGGGTCCGGTTCGGCTACGTCGACGACGAGGAGATCACCCGCCTCGCCGTCACCTACCCACCCGGCGCCGCCCCGGTCGACCCGTATCCCAGCGATCCCACGCACACCGAGACCCGGCAGGAGGACCAGTCATGACCCCCACCGACACGATCACCCTGGACGGGTCGTGGATCGAGGAGACCCGCGAGACGGTCATGGACGGGTTCGACTGCGGGGTGTGCCTGGACTTCGGGTACCTCGACGGCCTGGGGCCGTGCCCGCACTGCGATCCCGACGGCTACGCCGAACACGTCCACTGCGCCACCCAGGCCAGACCACAGTTCGGGCTCGACGGTGCCGACCCGTGGGCCGACTCGCCCGATCTGGTATGGGTGCGGTCATGACGGCGATCACCCTCGACGTCATCCGCGCCGCCGCCGAGATCGAGGGCGTGTGCGTCCGGCCGATCGTGTCCCACCTACATGACGTGGAGACGGGCAAGAAGCGGCTGGTGCCGATCCCGTGCGGCTCGACTCGGGAGGCGCAGTGCCCGCCGTGTGCGGACAAGGCCCGGAAGTTGCGGATGCAGCAGTGCCGGGAGGGCTGGCACCTCGACACCGAACCCGACCCTCCCGAGCACGACGAGGACGACGGTTACGGCGAGGACGCCGAGGACCAGGCCGACGACGCCGACGGGGGGTCGGAGCGGCGGGTCCGGTCGACTCGGCGTCGCCAGGACGCACCCGACCTGCCGTCGTACGAAGTCGAGGCCCGCACGGTCGGGCAGGTGTTCACCACCGACGGCGGCAAGACGTACCGGCCGTCGATGTTCGCCACGATGACGCTCCCGTCCTATGGGCGGGTTCGGTCGGACGGGACTCCGGTAGATCCGGGCTCGTACGACTACCGGCAGGCTGCCTTGGACGCGATGCACTTCCCGAAGCTGGTGGACCGGTTCTGGCAGAACCTGCGCCGTGCGGTCGGGTACCGGGTGCAGTACTTCGCTGCCGTCGAACCCCAGCGGCGTCTCGCGCCGCACCTGCATGCGGCGATCCGGGGTGCGATCCCTCGCGTGGTGATGCGGCAGGTCATTGCCGGGACCTATCACCAGGTGTGGTGGCCCGCGTTCGACGAGCCCGTCTATGACGATGAGGAGCTACCCGGCTGGGATCACTCCGCCGGCGGCTATGTCGACCCCGATACCGGGGAGTTGCTGCCGACCTGGGAGCAGGCCCTCGATCGGCTCGACACCGACCCCGACGCCCGACCTGGGCACGTGGTCCGGTTCGGGGAGCAGACCGACCTGCAAGGCATCCTCGCCGGGACCTCGCAGGCCGATCGGCGGGTGGGGTACCTGTGCAAGTACCTGAACAAGTCGATCGCCGACACCCATCCCGACGAGGAGCCCTCGGCACGGCGTTCCGCGCATGTCGATCGGCTGTGGGAGCAGGCCCGGTGGCTGCCGTGCTCGCCTCGGTGCGGGAACTGGTTGCGCTACGGCGTGCAGCCCAAGGACGCACGGCCCACGTTGGAGCCGGGCAGGTGTCGGGGGAAGGCGCATCGGCGGGACACGCTCGGGTGTGGTGGTCGTCGGGTGTTGGTGTCGCGGCAGTGGACCGGCAAGACCCTCACCCAGCACAGGGCCGACCGGGCTGCTGTCGTCCGGGCCGTGCTCGAGGAAGCCGGGATCGAGGCTCCCGACGTCGACCGGTACTCGACCAAGGTCACCACGGCTGACGGGCGGCCTCGGTTCGTATGGACCGCCGTTCGCGCCCACGAGGTACCTGCCTACCGGGAGCTGCTGCTCGACCTGCTCAAAGAGCGCCAACGCTGGCGCGGGCAGTACGAGGACGCCAAGCAACGCGCCGGGCCACCGGGTCGGGATCTTTCGGCAACCGAGGAAGCCGCCGAGGAGGTGGCGGCATGACGACGGAGAGGCACGACACGGAACGGCTGTTGACGGTGGAGCAGGCAGGCGAGCTGCTCGGCACGAACGGGCCCCGGTTCCCTCGGCGGCTGATCGCGGAGCGGCGTATCCGGTTCGTGCGGGTCGGACGGCATGTGCGGATCCCGGAGTCGGCGGTGCGGGAGTTCGTCGACGCCAACACGGTCGAGCCCATCGTGCGGGACCGCTACGGACGGGCGGTGGCCTGATGGCGAAGCGGAAGGGACGTCGTCGGTTCGGCTGGGTGCGGAAGCTGCCCTCGGGTCGCTACCAGGCGAGCTATCTCGGTGCGGACGGTCTCCGGCAGAACGCGCCGCACACCTTCGCCAGCAAGGACGAGGCGGGGGACTGGCTCACCCTGCGCGAGGCCGATCGGGTGCGTGGCGATGCACCACCGGCGAGGCGGGGAGCTATGCCCTTCGGGCCCTACGGCCGTGAGTGGGTCGACGAGCGTTCGGGACTGCGGCCGCGCACGGCTGACCTCTACCGCTGGCTGCTGGTCAAGTACCTGGACTCGTTCGAGTCGGTGCACCTGGTGGACATCGACCCCGCAGCCGTACGGCGGTGGCGGGCGAAGCTCCTACGCGGCGGTGTTTCGGCAACGATGGTGGCGAAGGCGTACCGGCTGTTCCGCGCGATCATGATGACGGCCGCCGAGGATGACGAGCTGATCGTGCGCAACCCGTGCCGGATCCGTGGTGCGGGCACCGAGACACCGACCGAGCGACCCGTGCTGACTGTCGCGCAGGTCTACGCCCTCGCCGACCGGATGCCCGCGCGGCTCCGAGTGCTGGTCCTGCTGGCGACGTTCGGGAGCCTGCGCTTCGGTGAGGTCACCGCGTTGCGGCGTCGAGACGTCGACCTCGACGAGCGGAAGGTGCAGGTTCGTCGGGCGTTCACGGAGGTTCGGGGGCAGGGCCTGGTCGCCGGTCCGCCGAAGTCGCGCGCAGGCGTCCGGACGGTCTCGCTCCCGGCGGCGGTGATCACGGACCTGCGCCGCCACCTGGCCGAGCACACCAAGGCGGGCAACGATGCCCTGGTCTTCACCGTCCCGAACGGGTCACCGGTACGACGGGGAAACTTCAACAAGGTGGTCGGCTGGCGGGACGCGGTCGCCGCGATCGGGGCAACCGGCCTGCACTTCCACGACCTGCGGCACACGGGCAACACCCTCGCTGCCGACGCCGGGGTGAGCACGCGGAACCTCATGGCTCGGATGGGACACGACAACGAGCGGGCGGCGCTGATCTACCAGCACGCGACCGCGAAGGCCGATCGGCTGATCGCGGACGTCCTGGACGCCCAGGTCCGTGCGGAGCGTACGAACAAGACCACAAAGCGCGGTCGGAAGCAGTCGACCCGATCGAACTCGGACGAGGACGACGAACCGGACGAGGGGGCAGCGGGTGTGCTCGTGCCGACCGGCTAACAGCACGCGAACAGCACGAGGGACGACGAAGGCGCCTACCGCCGAACCGGGTAGGCGCCGGCTCTCGTTGCTGCGTAAGGGTTTCGAGTTGGGAGCGGGTGACGGGAATCGAACCCGCATTGTCAGCTTGGGAAGCTGATGTTCTACCACTGAACTACACCCGCGCGGCGCCGTCCGGCACGTCCGCGTCAGTGTACCGGGCGGGTCACCGAGGACGGTGTCGGTGGCCGGCTGCGCGGTCACCCGAGCGCCTGTCCCGGCCACGCCGTCGACTTCACATGGCACTGCCTGGTCGTATGCCTGGGTTGTGCTGGTTCGGAACCGGTAGTGCCATGTCAGGTCGCGCTCCGGGCACCGTGACGGCGCGCGGTCGGTGTCGGGATCGCCCTCTCGGCGCTCGAGCTGCGCACGGAGGGTGGGTGTGGCTCGTCATCGTCGCCGCTGCTGCGTTCGTCGCCAGGTCCGTGGTCGAGCTGTGGATGCCCGAACGGGCACGCCGGGCGGACGGGGCGGTGCGGACGTGGTGGAAGCGGCTCGCGGTCGTGTGGGCCGTCCTCGTCGTCGTCGCAGTCGCGGCGGCGATGACCCTCGTCGTCCCGGCGGCACCGAGGTCGGCGTAAACCTGGTGCCCTGGTAGGAGCGCGTGTCTAGGGTGGGGGCGTGATCGCCCCCGCGCGCCTCGCCGCCTTCGCCCTCGCGTCCCTGGTGCTCATCGTCATCCCGGGTCCCAGCGTGGCCTTCGTCGTGAGTCGCGCGCTTGCGCTGGGGCGGCGTGCGGCACTGGCCACGGTGGCCGGCAACGCGGTCGGCGAGTACGTGCAGGTCGTCGCGGTGGGGTTCGGGATAGGCGCGATCATCGAACGGTCGATCGTGGCGTTCACGGTGCTGAAGTTCGTTGGTGCCGGCTACCTCGTCTACCTCGGTGTACGCGCGTTCCGCAGCCGCGGGAGCCTCGCCGCGATGATGAACGAGGTCGAGGCGCCGCGCGGCGGCTGGCGCACCTGGCGGGAGGCGTTCGTCGTCGGCGTCACCAACCCCAAGTCGCTCGTGTTCTTCGGCGCCGTCCTGCCGCAGTTCGTGGACGGGTCGGCCGGGCACGCGTCGGTGCAGCTGCTCGTCCTCGGCTTGGTGTTCGTCGCGATCGCGCTGGTGTCTGACTCCGTGTGGGGCCTCGCCGCCGGTGCGGCCCGGGCCTGGTTCGCGCGGTCGCCGCGCCGGCTCAGCGTGGTCGGTGGGGCCAGCGGCCTCACCATGATCGGCCTGGGCGTCGGGGTCGCGCTCACAGGGCGCAGGGACTGACGGTCACCCAAGGAGTCGACGCCGGACGGCCTCGACGTTGGCGTCGGTGAACCCGCCCGCGCGCAGGTAGCCCTCCGCACCGCCGTAGCGCCGGTCCAGGTGGTCCAGTGCCGCGGCGATCGTCTCCGGCCGGGCGGCCCACAGGTGGCGCAAGCGCTGTCGCTCGGCAGGGTCGGCGATACCGGTGTAGATCGCCTCGTTCACCTCGCGCAGCCCGACATCGGAGTACACGTAGTCCTCGGTGATGACGTCCCGGTCCACGCCGGCGAGGGTCAGCGCGAGCGCGACGACGAGACCGGTGCGGTCCTTGCCCGCATGGCAGTGCACCACGACGGCACCATCCGGAGCGTCCGCGATCGCGGCGAGGGCCGCGGCGAACCACTCCGGTCGCCGGTCGAGCATCGCCAGGTAGAGGTCGGCGAGCGTGCCTTCGCCGGTGTAGCGGACGGCCGGATCCTGCACCGGCAGGTTGCGATAGAACGCCTCTGCGGCGAACGGCGTCGGCTGGTTGGTGCACTCGGCCTCGCTGCGCAGGTCGAGCACGAGCGACAGGCCACAGGCGCGGGCGGTCGCCAGTCCGGCCTCGGTGAGCTGGCCGAGGCGGTCGGACCTGATGAGGACGCCGGGCCGGATGCGCCGGCCGTCACCGGACGGCAGGTCACCCAGGTCGCGCGCGTTGGCGCACGCGGGCCAGTCGAGCCTCATGCGGTCAGTGCGGTGCCGAGCCGCGCCGGCAGGTCCTCGGGGAAGTAGCGCTCGCCGGTCGCACGCAGCTCGTCGAGACTCCACCAGCGGTGCCCGTCGACGCAGCCGCGCTCGACCTCGTCGTGCCCGGCGAACGTGACCTCGAACGGCGCGACGCGCGCCACGTAGAAGTCCATCGTCTGGTGGATCGGGCGGCCGTCGAAGCTGAACCTGGTGGCCGACGACCAAGCGGCCTCGCCCAGCTGGTCCGCCGAGACGACCAGCCCGGTCTCCTCGTACGCCTCGCGGGCCGCGGCCTGCGCCGTGCTCTCGCCCGGGTCGACGGCGCCGCCGACGGTGAACCAGAAGGGCTCGTCCGGGCGTGCGGGGTCGAAGCCGTGGAGCAGCAGGACCCGATCGTCGTGGTCGACCGGAAGGAGGCGTCCGGTCACGCGGTGCATGGTGTCGGTCGTCATCGGGCTCGACGTTACGCGATCGTCCTGCTCAGTAGGGTGAACGGGTGACGACCACCCGACCCGACCTCGTGATCTTCGACTGCGACGGCGTGCTCGTCGACACCGAGCGGATCGCCGTACGCGTCGACGCCGAGGTGCTCGCCGAGCTCGGCTGGCCACTCGGCGACGAGGAGATCATCCAGCGGTTCCTCGGTCGCACGCAGCGGCACATGTACGACGAGATCAGCGCCCACCTCGGCAACCGGCTGCCGGACGGCTGGGAGGCGGACTTCGAGCGCCGCTACCTCGCCGCGCTCGACGTCGAGCTGAAGCCGGTCGAGGGCGTCGTCGACGTGCTCGACGTGCTCGACGTGCTCGACCTGCCGATGTGCGTCGCGTCGAGTGGCAGCCACGAGAAGATGCGGCACACGCTCGGGCACACCGGCCTGTACGAACGCTTCGAGGGCCGTATCTTCAGCGCCACCGAGGTCGCCCACGGCAAGCCGGAGCCCGACCTGTTCCTGCACGCGGCGGCACGCATGGGCGTCGAGCCGTCCGGCTGCGTCGTCGTCGAGGACAGCCACTACGGCGTGCAGGCCGCGCGTGCCGCGGGCATGCGGTCCTTCGGTTACGCGGGCGGGATCACGCCCGCCGACTGGCTCGCGGGACCGGACACCGTCGTGTTCGACGACATGCGCGAGCTGCCCCGCCTGCTGGCCGTGACGGCGGACTAGGCACGCACGGCGACGAGGTCGCCCTTGTGCAGCTCGCGGTAGAACCGCTTCGCTGCCTTGTGTCCCAGGTGGACGCAGCCGTGCGACTTCTCGCCGAGGCTGCCCTCGTGGAACGCCTCACCGCCGTTGTAGAAGACCGAGTACGGCATGGGCGCGTCGTAGATCGAGCTCACGTGGTCGATGTCCTTGTAGTCCACGGTGAACCTGCCGCGGTCGGTCTCGTAGCCGGCGCGGCCGGACGTGATCTTCACCGGGCCGTACGTGACCTCGCCGTCCTGCATCAGCCACGCCCGTTTCGCGGAGAGGTCGACACAGGCGCTGACCGTGTCGTTGGTGCACGGTGGCGTGGCGGCCGACGCCGATCCGGCGGTCACCACGGCCATAGGTACGGCGAGCGCGGTCGCCGCGGCGGCGGAGACGATCAGGTGTCTGACGTACCTCGTGGGTGTCTTCACTGGTGCTCCCAGGTCGTGGGCTCCTTACTATGTGCACGCACGGGAGACCGTGCGCCGTTGGCCACCCCGCGGCACTCACACGGTGCGCGACCTTGCTCACCCAACGTGTCCGGGCCGACCAGGTACGCTTCCCGCGTGTTGCTCTCTGACCGCGATATCAGGGCCCAAGTCGACAAGGGACGGATCGGGCTCGAGCCGTACGACGCGTCCCTGGTCCAGCCGTCGAGCATCGACGTGCGGCTGGACAGGTACTTCCGGGTGTTCGAGAACCACAAGTACCCGCACATCGACCCCGCGCTCGAGCAGGACGACCTCACCCGCATGGTCGAGCCGAAGGGTCAGGAGCCGTTCATCCTGCACCCCGGCGAGTTCGTCCTCGGGTCCACCTACGAGATCGTTAGCCTGCCCGACGACGTGTCGGCGAGGTTGGAGGGGAAGTCGAGCCTCGGCCGTCTCGGCCTGCTCACGCACTCCACGGCCGGCTTCATCGACGCCGGCTTCAACGGGCACGTCACGCTGGAGCTGTCCAACGTCGCGACGTTGCCGATCAAGCTGTGGCCCGGCATGAAGATCGGCCAGCTGTGCTTCTTCCGGCTCACCTCGCCGGCCGAGCAGCCGTACGGCACGGGCGCGTCAGGGTCGCGGTACCAGGGTCAGCGGGGTCCGACGCCGTCGCGTTCGTACCTGAACTTCCACCGCTCGACGATCTGACGGGCCTTACGTCCGCCAGTAGCGCGACTCCTTCACCCAGCGCGTGACGCGGCGCTCGCAGAAGAACGCGACGGTGGGCACGACGCCGGCGAGGAACATCGCGACCATGCGCGTGAAGCTCAGTCGCACCCGCCGCGCGAGGTCGGCGGCCGCGACCAGGTAGACCATGTAGAGGTAGCCGTGGACCTGGCCGATCACCGCGACCGGCTCGGGGATGTGCCAGATGCGGTCGAGCGGCATCGCGACGAACACCAGCGTGATCAGCAGGACGCCGGTGACGTACGCCATCACCCGGTAGCGGACGAGCGCGCCGCGTACGCTCTTGCGCCGCCCGTCCGTGGACGCCTGCGTGTCGGCGTCGACCCTGTCGCCCTCTCGTGCCTGGCTGCTCATGTCACCGTCCCACTCGCTCCGACCGGCGGTTGAGCTCGGTGAGCCACCGGTTGTACTCCGCCAGCTCGGCGTCGGCCTCGGGGTCGGCATCGTCGTCCTCGTACGGCTCCACTTCCGCGGACGCCGCGCCGGGCAGCGGGTCGCCTGCGGCTCGTTCGGCGGAGTGCGGCGGGTCGAGCTGCGGGTTCAGCTCCTCGCGGAGCATACGGATCCACATGTAGACCACGAAGATCGCGAACGCGGGCCACTGGAAGGCGTAACCCCAGCTGCGCGCGTTGCCGGCCTCACCGCGCTGCAGCTGCCAGTACGCGAGCCCGATGAACGCCGCGATCAGCAGCAGGGCCAGGGCGGTCATACCCAGCCACTTGGGGGTCAGCAGCAGCTTTCGCACACCCCGAGGATACGTCGCCGCGATTCGGGCGTCCGCGACGGCGTCAGGCGGACGCGACGCAGGCGGCCACGAGCATCGTGACCACCAGTGCGACGCCGATGAGCGCGGCGATCGCGCCGAGGTAGCCGACCAGCGCACCCGCGAAACCGCGCCCGACCGACACGTCGAACGAGTGCGCGTACAGCTGCGACAGGACGGCCAGGGTCACGACCAGGACGACCGCCGAGATGAGGTTCGCGACCGTGCCGTCGCCGAAGACGAGCGTCGCGACTCCCTGCGGGATGCTGAACATGCCGAAGACGACGTTGGTCTGGCTCGCCGCCGCCGACGGCTCGCCGTGCCCGCCCCCGGACGCCGCGAGGGAGAGCGCCAGGCGTCCGACGATCGTGCCGATCAGGAGCGCGATCCCGGCCGCGACCGGTGCGAACACCAGCCAGGCGGGCGAGCCGCCGTTTCGCAGGGGCTCCGCCAGGCACAGCAGGATCGCGTCGACGAGCAGCAGCAGGTACGCGGTGCCCCACATCGTGGCGCCGCGGGCCTCCCTGGCCGTACGCCGCGGATGCGTGAGCATGCCGACGACGAAGTCCAGGCCGTTGCCGAGCCACGGCTCGGCCTCCGGTGTCCGCGTGACCGGCGGGCGGGACAGCACCGCGCGGGCCTGCTCGCGCCTGGCCTCGGTGACGGGTGCACCGTGTCTGGCCAGCGCCTGGTCGATGAGGTCGAGGTCGACCTGGTCCTTCGGCCGGCCGAGAGCGACCTTGAAGACGCGCAGCTCGTCGAGCCGGAGGAACGGCACGCCGTCGATACGCTCGGCCTTCGCGATGAGCGCGCGCGCGTCGCGGCGGTAGCCGGGGAAATCGAGGCGGCACATGACGTCGAGGTCGCCGCGGCTCAGTGTCTCGCCGCCGTCGGGTCGCGTACGGGCCTCCCAGCCGTCGGCGCGCAGGCGCTCGTACAGCTCGGGGGTGACGACGAGGTCGATGTCCGCACCCTCGCGAAGCCCGCGCACGACGAGCGGTCCGCTGCCGAAGACGACGTACTCGCCGTCCGGCAGTCCGAGGGAACGTACGGAGTCGAGCAGCTGTGCGCGATCGATGGCCACGGCCGAAGCGTAGTGGGCCGTGGCGCTCCGCGGTGCCCGTGACGCGTTCTCAGTCGGTCGACGCGGCGGCGGGCGTGTCGGTCTTCATCGACCTCAGCAGCAGATGCGAGACGTCGACCACCTCGACGCCGTCGCGGGCCGCGCCCTCGCTCTGTTTCGCCTTGATCGCGTCGCCGAGCATGACCAGGCAGTACGGGCATGCGGTCGACACGGTGTCGGGGTCGAGGGCGAGCGCCTCCTCGACACGCTCGGTGTTGACCCGCTTGCCGATGGTCTCCTCCATCCACATCCGCGCGCCACCCGCGCCGCAGCAGAAGCCGCGGTCCTTGCACCGGTGCATCTCCTGGGAGGTGAGCCCGGGCACGCTGCCGAGCAGCTCGCGAGGCGGGGTGTAGACCTTGTTGTGCCGGCCGAGGAAGCAGGGATCGTGGTAGGTGACCTTCTCCTCGACCGCCGTGACGGGCTTGAGTCGGCTCTCGTCGACGAGCCGGGCGAGCAGCTGGGTGTGGTGGATCGTCTCGTAGTTCCCGCCGATCTGCGGGTACTCCCTGGCGATGGTGTTGAAGCAGTGCGGGCAGGTGGCGACGATCTTCTTCGCGCCGAGCTCGTTGAGGGTCTCGACGTTCTGCTGCGCGAGCATCTGGTAGACGAACTCGTTGCCCAGCCGCCGCGCCGGGTCGCCGGTGCAGCTCTCCGTCGGGCCGAGGACGGCGAACTCGACGCCGGCCATGTGCAGTAGCTCCGCCACCGCGCGGGTCGTCTTCTTCGCACGGTCCTCCAGTGCGCCCGCGCAGCCGACCCAGAACAGGTACTCCACGTCGTCGGGGATGGAGTCCTCGACGACGCGGACCTCGAACGGCAGACCCTTGGTCCAGTCGAGCCGCGCCGAGGCGTTCATGCCCCAGGGGTTGCCCTTGTTCTCGAGGTTCTTCAGCATCGTGCCGGCCTCGGAGGGGAAGTTCGACTCGATGAGCACCTGGTAGCGGCGCATGTCGGCGATGTGGTCGATGTGCTCGATGTCGACGGGGCACTGCTCGACACAGGCGCCGCAGTTGGTGCACGACCACAGCACGTCGGGGTCGATCACGCCGTTCACGTCCGTGCCGCCGACGAGCGGCCGCGCGGCCTCGGCCTTGAGGGCGTCGGGCAGCGCGTCGCGTTGGTCCTCGGGCGTCAGCAGGTACGGCGCCTTCGCATACAGGTGGTCGCGCAGGTCGGTGATGAGCATCTTCGGCGACAGCGGCTTGTCGGTGTTCCACGCCGGGCACTGTGACTGACAGCGGCCGCACTCGGTGCAGGTGGCGAAGTCGAGGAGGCCCTTCCACGTGAAGTCCTCGATCTTGCCGCGCCCGAAGACATCGGTGTCGGGGTCGGCCTCCTCGAAGTCGAGCGGCTTGCCGTTGCTCGTCATCGGCAGCAGCGGGCCGAGGGCGTCGGGACGGCGGGACGTGAGGACGTTCGGAGGCGCCAGGACGATGTGCATGTGCTTGCTGTGCACGACGATGATCAGGAAGCTCAGCATCACCGCGAGGTGGGCGAGGATCATCACGGTGGCCAGCACCTCACCGGCCGGCTGGCCGATCGGCGCCAGCGCCGTCGCCACCAGCTCAGACATCCACGCGCCGCTCTCGTACGGGAACTCGCCGGCGACGATCGCGGCGGCGCGCAGCACGAACAGCGTCCAGATGACGTTGAAGATCATGAAGAGGATGAGCCAGGCGCCGCCGAGGTGCGAGCCCTTGAAGCGCGACCTGCGGTCGAGGCGCTTCGGCGAGTTACGCACCCGGATGACCGCGAACACGACCAGCGAGAGCAGACACAACACGGCGATGGTGTCCTGCAGGAAGCCGAGCGCCGGCCAGGTGCCGATCAGCGGGATGTGGAAGTGCGGGTCGAACAGCGCACCATACGCCTCGATGTAGACGGTGAGCAGGACGAGGAACGCCCAGAACGTGAACGCGTGCGCGAGACCAGGCACCGACCACTTCAGCAGCTTGCGCTGGCCGAGCACCTCGGTGACCTGCGTGCCGAGCCGGCGGCCGATGCCCTCGGTGCGGTCCGGCGCGGGCTGGCCGGTGCGCACCACCCGATAGAACCACCACAGCCGGCGGCCGGCCACCACGGCCGCCACCACCGTCAGACCGAGACCGACAACGATCCGTACCCACATCACGACACGATCACCTCGGGGGCCTCCTCGGGGCCGGCGCGGGCCAGGGACGCGTACAGACTAGATGTTACCCGTCGGTAACCAAGGGACCCGCTCACCCCTCGGGATGCGGGGTTTCCGCACCCACGACCCGCGCTCGCGTAGTAAAGTTGAGTCCAATGGACTCAAGGAGCTTGACGATCGGAATCGACCTGTCTAGCTTTGAGCCCGTAGCACTCAATCTTCTTTCCAAGCTGGTCAACGGAGGCAACCTGATGGGACGAGCGGTCGGGATCGACCTGGGGACGACGAATTCGGTGGTGTCGGTCCTTGAAGGCGGTGAGGGCACTGTCATCGCGAATGCCGAGGGAGCGCGTATCACGCCGTCGGTCGTGGCGTTCGCGAAGAACGGCGAGGTGCTCGTTGGTGAGGTCGCTAAGCGGCAGGCGGTGACGAATGCTGACCGTACGATCCGTTCGGTTAAGCGGCACATGGGCACTGGTTGGTCTACTGAGGCCGATGGTAAGACCTACAAGCCGCAGCAGATCTCCGCGTTCATCTTGCAGAAGCTCAAGCGCGATGCGGAGGGTTACCTCGGTGAGGACGTCACTGATGCGGTCGTGACTGTGCCGGCGTATTTCGACGACGCGCAGCGGCAGGCGACGAAGGAGGCCGGGGAGATCGCGGGGCTGAACGTGCTGCGGATCATCAATGAGCCGACGGCTGCCGCGCTGGCGTACGGGCTCGACAAGCAGGAGGATCAGACGATCCTCGTCTTCGACCTTGGTGGCGGTACGTTCGACGTGTCGCTGCTCGACGTGGCGAAGGACGACGATGGTTTCTCCACGATCGAGGTGAAGGCCACCAATGGCGACAACCACCTTGGTGGTGACGACTGGGACCAGCGGGTCGTCGACTGGTTGGTCGACCGGTTCAAGGCCGCCAACGGTATCGATCTGTCGAAGGACAAGATGGCGATGCAGCGGATCCGTGAGCAGGCGGAGAAGGCGAAGATCGAGCTGTCGACCACGCAGCAGACCTCGATCAACCTGCCGTATATCACTGTCGACGGTGACAAGAACCCGCTGTTCATCGACGAGTCGCTGAGCCGTGCGCAGTTCCAGCAGATGACGTCTGATCTGACTGACCGGTGTAAGGCGCCGTTCCACCAGGTCATCAAGGACGCCCGTGTCGACGTCTCGAAGATCGACCAGGTCGTGCTGGTCGGCGGATCGACCCGGATGCCCGCGGTGCAGGAGCTCGTGCGTGAGCTGACCGGTGGCAAGGAGCCGAACAAGGGCGTGAACCCGGACGAGGTCGTCGCTGTCGGTGCCACGCTGCAGTCCGGTGTGCTGAAGGGCGAGGTCAAGGACGTCCTGCTCCTCGACGTCACACCGCTGTCGCTCGGCATCGAGACCAAGGGCGGCATCTTCACCCGGCTGATCGAGCGCAACACCACGATCCCGACGCGGAAGTCGGAGATCTTCACCACGGCGGACGACAACCAGCCGACGGTGGGCATCCAAGTCTACCAGGGTGAGCGTGACATCGCGGCGTACAACAAGAAGCTCGGCACGTTCGAGCTCGATGGGCTGCCGCCCGCGCCGCGGGGTGTGCCGCAGGTCGAGGTCGCGTTCGACATCGACGCCAACGGCATCGTCAATGTCTCGGCGAAGGACCTCGCGACCGGTAAGAACCAGTCGATGACCATCTCCGGCGGCTCGGCGCTGCCGAAGGAGGACATCGCGAAGATGGTCCGCGACGCCGAGGAGTACGCCGAGGCCGACCGCAAGGAGCGGGAGAAGGCCGAGATCCGTAACCAGGGCGAGACGCTCGTCTACTCGACCGAGAAGCTGCTCAAGGAGAACGCCGACAAGATCCCGGCCGACCGCAAGTCCGAGGTCGACGACGCGCTCGCCGAGGCGAAGAAGGCGCTCGAGGGCAACGACCTCGACACCATCAAGAACAGCGTCGAGAAGCTCGGCAACGCGAGCCAGCAGCTCGGTGCGGCGATGTACGCGCAGGCGCAGCAGGAGCAGCAGGCGGCCCAGCAGGGCGGCCCGCAGGCCGACGCCGGTGACGCCGGTGATGCCGGCGGCTCCGACTCGCAGCAGTCGGCGACCGACGACGACGTCGTCGACGCCGAGATCGTCGACGAGGACAACACCAAGCGCGAGGGCGGCGGCGCATGACTCCAGCGACAGGTCCTGAGGGTCCGTCGCCGGAGGAACAGGGTGGCTTCGTCTTCCGAGACAGGCGCAGGATCGACCCCGAGACGGGCGAGGTCCGCACCCCCGAGCAGGAGCCGGCCGGCGAGTCGGCTCCTGCCGCGGGCGGCGCCGCGACCGGTGAGCCTCCCGCCGACGGCGACGAGGTGGCGGACCTGCGCATGGCACTCGCCGAGCGCACCGCCGACGTCCAACGCGTCCAGGCCGAGTACGTCAACTACCGCAGGCGCGTCGACCGCGACCGTGAGGCGCTGAAGGCCGAGACCACCGGCAAGGTGCTCGGCGCCCTCCTCCCGGTGCTCGACGACCTCGACCGGGCCAGGGAGCACGGCGAGCTCGAGGGCGGCTTCAAGGCCGTCGCCGAGGCGTTGGAGCGGATCACCAGCGGGCTGGGTCTGGAGCGGTACGGCGCGGAGGGCGAGCCCTTCGATCCGACCGTCCACGAGGCGCTGACCCACGAGTACTCCGCCGACGTCGACGGCATCGTGGCCACCCGCATCTACCAGCCCGGCTACCGGGTGGGCACGCGCATCCTGCGTGCGGCCCGCGTCGCGGTGACCGAGGCCGAGGGCGGCGCGGTGCCGGCGTCGGTCGAGGGTGCGCTCACCCTCGACGACACGCCGGGCGACGAGGCCACCGGCGGCGACAGCACGACGTCCTGAGAGGGCGACATTGAGTACTTCTAAGCGCAGGAGCTCGACGAGCGCGGTGGAGGTAGGGGTTGCGTCACTGCCCATACCACGTGCAGCCAGCTCGCGGCCCCTGCCGGAGGCGCGGGAGGAGGCGGGCGCGTGAGTACCAGGGATTACGTGGAGAAGGACTACTACAAGGTCCTGGGCGTCACCAAGGACGCCGGCACCGCGGAGATCAAGAAGGCGTACCGCAAGCTCGCGCGCCAGTATCACCCGGACTCGAACAAGAACGACGCGGACGCCGAGGAGCGGTTCAAGGCGATCTCCGAGGCGTACGACGTCCTCGCCGACGAGAAACGGCGCAAGGAGTACGACGAGGCGCGCACCCTGTTCGGCGGGGGCGGTGGGTTCCGCTTCCCCGGCAGCTCCGGGGGCGGCCAGACGTTCGACTTCGGCGACCTCTTCGGCGGGAGCGGCACGTCGACCAACCAGGGCGGCGGCCTCGGTGACCTGCTCGGTGGCCTGTTCGGTCAGCGCGGCAGGCCGGGGCCCACGACGGGCACGTCCGCGCGGCGGGCCCGGCGGGGTGCCGACATCGAGACCGAGGCGACGCTGTCGTTCGACGACGCCATCGCCGGCACGACCGTGCCGATCAAGATGACGAGCCCGCGTCCGTGCCCGAAGTGCTCGGGCACGGGGGCCAAGGCCGGCAGCCTGCCTCGGGTCTGCCCGACCTGTGAGGGCACGGGCGTGACGGCGAAGGGGCAGGGCGGTTTCGCGCTGTCCGAGCCGTGCCGCGACTGCCGTGGCCGCGGTCTCGTCGTCGACGACCCGTGCGACATGTGCGCCGGCAGCGGGCGCGCGACGAGCGAGCACACCGTCCGGGCACGCATCCCCGCCGGTGTCGCCGACGGTCAGCGCATCCGGCTGCGGGGCAAGGGCGCGCCGGGGGAGAACGGCGGCAACGCCGGCGATCTCTACATCCTGGTGCGGGTCACACCGCACGACACGTTCGGCCGCAGCGCGGACAACCTCACCGTCCAGGTGCCGGTGTCGTTCCCCGACGCCGTGCTGGGCGGCGAGGTACGCGTGCCCACGCTGGAGGGCTCGCGGGTCACGCTGCGGGTGCCGGCCGGCACGCCCAACGGGCGCGTCTTCCGGGTCCGCGGGCGAGGCGTGCTCCGCAAGGACGGCACCAGGGGCGATCTGCTGGCGACCGTGCAGGTCGAGGTGCCCGACCAGGTCGACGACGAGGCACGCGGCCTGCTCGAGAAGTACCGGGCGGCGACGTCAGGCGACGAGGGCACGTCGACGTAGGGAGGGGTGTGACGGCGTGAGCGATCACTTCGAGTTGACTGACGAGACGCCGGTCTACGTGATCTCGGTGGCGTCGCAGCTCGCCGGCATGCATCCGCAGACGCTCCGGCAGTACGACCGTCTCGGCCTCGTGTCGCCCGACCGTACGCCGGGGCGCGGTCGCCGCTACTCGTTGCGCGACATCGAGCTGCTCCGCGAGGTGCAGCGCCTCTCCCAGGAGGGCGTCAACCTCGCGGGCATCAAGCGGCTGCTCGCCCTGCAGCAGCAGGTGACGCGGCTCGCGGTGCGCGTCGTCCAGCTCGAGCAGGAGCTCGCCGTCGCGCACACCACGCTCAGGCGCGCGCAGTCGTCACCGCCGCAGTCGGGGCCACGGACCGCGAGCCCCCGTGGACAGGCCCGTGACGTGCGGCGCGTCGACGAGACAGCCATCCTCCCGTGGCAGGCGCCGCGGGACCTCTGACGGGGGGACGACACAGCCATGGACTTCAAGCTCACCACCAAGAGTCAGGAGGCGGTGTCCGACGCGGTGCGCCGGGCGACCGCCGAGGGACACCCGCACGTGTCGCCCGTGCACCTGCTGCTCGCGCTGCTCGGCCAGTCCGAGGGCACCGCGGGCCCGCTGCTCGACGCGGCTGGCGTCGACTGGAAGGCCACGCGCAAGCGCGCGGAGGAGCTGCTCGACCAGCTGCCGAAGGCGCACGGGTCGACGGTCGCCGCGCCTGAGCTGTCGCGCGAGACCGTCCAGGTGCTCACGACCGGGCACGAGCGGGCGCGTGACCTCGGTGACGAGTACGTCTCGACCGAGCACCTGATGGTCGGCCTCGCCACGGCCGGCGGGCAGGTCGCCACCCTGCTGCGGGAACTCGGCGCGACGCCCGAGGCGCTGCTCGCCGCGTTCCAGAAGATCCGCGGCAACGCGCGGGTGACCAGTCCCGACCCCGAGAACACCTACCAGGCCCTGCAGAAGTACGCGATCGACCTCACCGATCGGGCGCGGGCGGGCAAGATCGACCCGGTCATCGGGCGCGACTCCGAGATCCGCCGCGTCGTGCAGGTGCTGTCGCGCCGGACCAAGAACAACCCGGTCCTGATCGGCGAGCCCGGCGTCGGCAAGACCGCCATCGCCGAAGGGCTCGCCCAGCGCATCGTCGCCGGCGACGTGCCGGCGTCGCTCGAGGGCAAGCGGCTGATGGCGCTCGACCTCGCCGCCATGGTGGCCGGCGCGCAGTACCGCGGGCAGTTCGAGGAGCGGCTCAAGTCGGTGCTCAAGGAGATCACCGAGAGCGACGGCCAGGTCGTCACGTTCATCGACGAGCTGCACACCGTCGTGGGTGCCGGCGCGGCCGAGGGCGCGATGGACGCCAGCAACATGCTGAAGCCGCTGCTCGCCAGGGGCGAGCTGCGGATGATCGGCGCGACCACACTCGACGAGTACCGCGAGCGCATCGAGAAGGACCCGGCGCTCGAACGGCGATTCCAACCGGTCTTCGTGGGTGAGCCGTCGGTCGACGACACCGTCGCGATCCTGCGCGGGCTCAAGGAGCGGTACGAGGGTCACCACCAGGTGCAGATCGCCGACGCCGCGCTGGTCACGGCGGCCGCGCTCTCGGACCGTTACCTCTCCGACCGCTTCCTGCCGGACAAGGCCATCGACCTCGTCGACGAGGCCGCCTCCCGGCTGCGCATGGAGATCGACTCGCGGCCCGTCGAGATCGACGAGCTGCAGCGCACCGTCGACCGGCTGAAGATGGAGGAGATCGCGCTCGAGAAGGAGCATGACTCCGCCAGCATCGAACGTCTCTCGCGCCTGCGCGCCGACCTCGCCGACCGGCAGGAGCAGCTGGCCGGACTCAACGCCAGGTGGGAGAAGGAGAAGTCCGGCCTCAACCGGGTCGGTGAGCTGAAGAAGCAGGTCGACGAGCTCCGGATGGAGGCCGAGCGTCGGCAGCGGGAGAACGACCTCGCCGGTGCGTCCGAGCTGCTGTACGGGCGCATCCCCGAGCTCGAGAAGGAGCTCGCGCAGGCGGCGGAGGCCGAGTCCGAGGCCGACCCGGAGTCGCGCTCGCCGATGGTCAAGGACCAGGTGGGTCCCGACGACGTCGCCGACGTGGTGTCGGCGTGGACCGGCATCCCGGCCGGGCGCCTGCTCGAGGGCGAGATGGCGAAGCTGCTGCGCATGGAGGACGACCTCACCAAGCGCGTCGTCGGCCAGGCCGAGGCGTTGCGTGCCGTCTCCGATGCCGTACGCCGCGCCCGCGCGGGCGTCGCCGATCCCGACCGGCCGATCGGGTCGTTCCTGTTCCTCGGGCCCACCGGCGTCGGCAAGACCGAGCTGGCCAAGGCGCTCGCCGACTTCCTGTTCGACGACGAGCGGGCGATGGTCCGCATCGACATGAGCGAGTACTCCGAGAAGCACTCGGTGGCTCGGCTCGTCGGTGCGCCACCCGGCTACGTCGGGCACGAGGAGGGCGGCCAGCTGACCGAGAGCGTGCGCCGGCGGCCGTACTGCGTGGTGCTGCTCGACGAGATCGAGAAGGCCCACAGCGAGGTGTTCGACATCCTGCTGCAGGTCTTCGACGACGGCCGCCTCACCGACGGTCAGGGACGCACGGTCGACTTCCGCAACGTCGTGCTGATCCTCACCTCCAATCTCGGGTCCAACTACCTCGTCAAGGAAGGAATCGACGAGGAGACCAAGACCCAGCAGGTGCTCCAGGTCGTGCGCGCGACGTTCAAGCCCGAGTTCCTCAACCGGCTCGACGAGATGGTGGTCTTCCACTCGCTCGGCACCCAGGAGCTGAGCCGCATCGTCGACATCACGGTCGACCGGCTCGCGAAGCGCCTCGGCGACCGGCGCCTCGCGCTCGACGTCACGCCTGCCGCACGGGAGTGGCTCGCGATGACCGGGTTCGACCCGATGTACGGCGCGCGACCGCTGCGGCGGCTCGTCCAGTCGGCGATCGGCGACCGGCTCGCCAAGGCGCTGCTGTCCGGCGAGATCCACGACGGTGACACGGTGCGGGTCGACCTCGACGAGGCCACCGACGCGCTCACGGTCACGGCGGTGCGCGACGCGGTCAGCACCACCGCGTAAGCCGTAGCACGCCGGGGGCGGGCGAGTCCGAACTCGTGAGGGGCACCCCCACCGCGTCATGGCACGGTGAGGGTGCCCCTCACGAGTTCAGGTGGTCGAGGGGCGCGTGCCGAGGCCGGACTCCAGGGTCGCGAGGGCGCGTTCGCCCTGGGTGCGCACGGCGCGGGCCAGCTCCGGGCCCGGAGTGCCGGCGAGCAGCATGCGACGCACCGACGTGACGAGGGCGCGCTGCACGCCGACGAGGGCGTTGGCGACGACCCACGCCTCCACGTCGTCGTCGGGGCCGTCGACCTCCGCGGCGAGGACCTCGGCCAGCGAGGCGATGCACTCGTCGAACGTCTGCCGCTCGCGCGCCCGCAGGGCCGGGCTGCCGGCGATCATCCGCGCGCCCGCGACGAGATCCTCCAGGGCGTCGGGATCGTGGTCGGCGAGCAGGCCCTGCGGGTACTCGAACACGAACCCGCGGAACGCGGCGGAAACAGGGACGCCGGGACCGCGGTTCCCGATGGCCTCGACGAGGGCGGTCTGGAACGCTTCCATCTGGCTGTAGACGAGATCTTCCTTCGTCGGGAAGTAGTTGAAGACGGTGGCCACGGAGACGTCCGCCCGCCTCGCCACCTCGGCCACGGTCACGGCGTCGAAGCCGCGCTCGACGAACAGTGCGTGCGCCGTCGTGGCGATCAGCTGCCTGGTCCGCTGCTTCTTGCGCTCCCGCAGTCCCTGCTCCGCCATGCCGGGAGCGTACCACTTGACGTAGAGTCGATCGACGTTTAGAGTCACACTAACTTTAGATCCGCCCGAGAACGGAGTCCCCCGTGTTCGACAGCCTCCGCCGACCCGGCTGGCCGCGGGTGCTCCTCGCCGCCGGTACGGTCCTGCTGGCCGCGATGGTGTTCCACCTCGTCGCGCTGGTCATCACCGGCGGACCGGTGACCGGGCCGGTGTCGCTGCGCAAGCCGGCGACGTTCGCCGAGACCGGGTGGCTCGTCGCGTGGTCGGTGGCGCTCGTGCTGCCGCTCCTGCGCACCCGCGCCTGGCAGCGCCATGTCATCGGCACCACCGTGCTCCTCTTCGGCTTCGTCGAGACCGCCGTGATCGGTTTCCAGGCGTGGCGGGGCGTGCCGAGCCACTACAACTTCACGACCCCGCTCGATGCGGCGCTCATGCGCGGCGGCGCTGCAGGCACCGCCGGGGTCTTCCTGGTCGGCGTCATCGTGCTGCTGGTCGTGGCGCTGCGCTCGCGCGCCACCGCCGCGAGCGTCCGCCTCGGCGTGACCGCGGGGATCGGCGTCCTGCTCGTCGGCTGCGTGATCGGGCTGGTGATGGTCTTCAACAACAGCGGTGTCTTCCAGGGCAGCGTCGGGGAGAACTTCACCCGCGAGATCGGACGCTACCTCGGTCCCGACGCGGCGACCGTCGGTCCGCAGTACCTGATGGTGCGCCCGTCGACCGACGGCGGTGACCTCGTCCTCGTCCACGCGATCGGCGTGCACGGTCTGCTCCTGCTCGCGGTGCCGGCCGTGCTGCTCACCGGTACGGCGATGCGCCTGCGCCGCCAGCTGCGGACGGTCGCCGTCATGGTGGCGAGCGTCGGCACGGCGATGGTCCTGCTGCTCGTCCACGCGTTCCGGCAGTTGCCACTCGACCAGTTGCACCCGGTCACGCTCGCAGTCCTCGCGGGCTGCGCCGTGGCTCTCGGCGCCGCGTACCTCAGCGTCGCGGCCGCCCTGCTCAGACGACGCACCACCACACCCCAGGAGGTCTGACCATGCGACTCAGTATCAGCGTCACCAACTTCTCGTGGCGAGACGGTGACCTCGGCACGCGCCTCGCGCAGATCGCCCAGGCCGCCGACAGAGGCGGGATCGACGCCGTCTGGGTCGCCGACCACCTGCTCCAGGCCGACCCGTACGGCGCGCGGCCGGGAGAGACCGAGATGCTTGAGGCGTACACCGCCCTCGGGTTCCTCGCCGGGGTCACCGAGCGGGTGCAGCTCGGCACGATGGTGACCGGCGTGACGTTCCGGCCGCCGGCGCTGCTGGTCAAGGCCGTCACCACGCTCGACGTACTGTCGAAGGGCCGCGCGGTGCTCGGCATCGGCGCCGGCTACGAGGCCGACGAGGCGGCCGCGATGGGGCTGCACATGCCGCCGATCCCGGAGCGGTTCGACCGGCTGGAGGAGACGCTGCGGATCGCCAAGCAGATGTGGGCGGGCGACGAGTCTCCGTTCGAGGGCACGCACTACACGCTCACCGCCCCGGTCGGCAGCCCGGCGCCGGTCTCCCGCCCGCACCCGCCGATCCTCGTCGGCGGCACGGGGGAGCGCCGCACGCTGCCGCTGGTCGCGAGGTACGCGGACGCGTGCCACGTGTTCGACATCCCTGACGGCGGCGCGACCGTGCGGCACAAGCTCGGCGTGCTCGCCAAGCTCTGCGACGAGATCGGGCGGCCGTACGACGAGATCGAGAAGACGATCGCCACCCGCCTCGCGGAAGGCGAGTCCGCCGAGGCGTTCGTCGCCCGGTGCGAGAGCTTCGTCGACCTCGGCATCGACCACGTGTCCCTCGTCACCACGGGCCCGTGGACCGACGAGAGCGTGGCCACCCTCGTCGCCGCGGCCCCGGGAATCGCCCGCCTGGGGAGGTGACCGGCGCGGCCCCACGGCGCCTGTGGACAACGAACGACGCCTGCGGCGCTCCGCGATTAACGTGTGCCGGACCTCGCCGACCACACGACGTCAGGGGGCCGACCGTGACCTACAGCACGCACCAGCAGAACCCGTGGCAGCAGGGTGTAGTCGCGCCGGGGCGCCCGGCTCCGCCGTGGCTGCGACCGCAGGGCGGACCGTGGGGGCAACCGCCTCCGCCCGCCTTCCCGGCTGCCGGCGCGTACGGCGGTCACCAGGAGGTGCGGCGTCCGGGCACGATCCTCGCCGCGACGATCATGGCCTACGTGGGGGCGGGTCCCCTGATGCTGTTCGGGGCCGTCATCCTTATCGGCTCGCTGAACGAGTCGTTCGTGGAGGGGTTCGCGGGAGCGGCGGGCCTCGGCGCCTCGCCGCTCGCGGACCAACGCATGCTGCTCCTCGGCATGGGTGGCGGCTCGCTGCTGCTCGGACTCGCGGTGACCGTCCTGGCGTTGTTCGCGCAGCAGGGGCGCCAGTGGGCGCACATCACTCTCACCGTCGTCGGCGGGCTCTACACCGTGGTGAGTCTGGCGAGCGTGGGCAACGGGTCGCCGCAGAGCATCCTGGGAGCCACCTATGTCGGCGTCGCGGTCATGCTGCTGTGGATCGGCGGCGCCGGGGCCCGGTACCGCAGTCGGAGGGCGCGTCGGTGACCACGCCTCGCCGCCGCAATCAGGTCAGCAGGCTGCCCGTGAAGCCGAGCGCCGCGGCGATCGCGGGGTACAGCGACGGTCCCGCGACCAGCACCGCGACCGACGGTGGGCCGCCCCGGCCGACGTCGAGCCCGACGGTGGCGCCTGCCTCGGCGGCCACGAGGCCGGCGCCGGCGACGTCCCAGTGGTTCACCTCGTCCTCGTAGAACGCGTCTGCCCGGCCGGCGGCGAGGTCGGCGAGGTCGACCGCACAGGCGCCGGCGCGGCGGATGTCCCTGACCCGGGGGAGCACGGCGGCGACGAGGTTGCCCTGCTCGCCGCGGTGCGCGGCGTCGTACGAGAAGCCGGTGGCCAGGAGGGCCTGACCGATCTCGACCGGGTCGTTGACGGTGAGCCGGGTGCCGTTACGGTACGCCCCGCCGCCCCGCGTCGCGTGGTACATCTCGTCGCGTACCGGAACGTACACGGCGCTTGCGAGGGTGTGCTCGGCGTCCTCGACGGCCACGGACACCGCCCAGTCGTCGCGCCCGTACAGGTAGTTCACCGTGCCGTCGAGCGGGTCGATCACCCAGCGCAGCCCGCTCTCCCCAGGACGGGTGCCCGACTCCTCGGCGAGCACCGCGTCGTGCGGCCTTGCCGCCGCGATCGTGGTCGTCGCGACGTCCTCCGCGGCGCGGTCGGCGTCCGACACCACGTCGGTGGCCGACGACTTCGTCTCGACGGCCAGCGGCCCCTTGCGTCGTTCGAGCAGCACCCTGCCCGCGGCCCGCGCGGCCTCGACCGCCAGCTCGACGAGCTCACTGCTGTCCAGTGCCTCCGCTTGGCTGCTCATGAGTCCTCCAGACGTCTGTCGTCGGGACCGAACAGGTGCAGGTCGTCCCTGCTCAACGTCACCGGCACGGTCACGCCCTCGTGCACGCCGTCGAGGTGACGCGCCTCCACCACCGCCGTCAACGTCATGCCGTCCGCGTCGAGGGTGACGATCGCGCGGGGGCCGAGCAGCTCGACGAGCTCGACCCTGGCCCGCAGGTCGGGCGCGGACGCCGCCGCCCCGACCAGCACGTCCTCGGGACGCACGCCGACGGTCACGGGTCCCGACGGGACGCCGGCCCGTTCGATCCGCGCGGCGCCGACGTGGACGGTGCCGTCGCCGGCGTCGGCCTTGACGAGGTTCATCCGCGGGCTGCCGACGAACCCGGCGACGAAGACGTCGACCGGACGCGCGTAGAGGTCGGCGGGTGCGCCGCGCTGGGCGACCTCGCCGTCGCGCAGCACGACCATCTCGTCCGAGAGCGTCATGGCCTCCTCCTGGTCGTGCGTGACGTAGAGGGCGGTGGTGCCCAGCTCGCGCTGCAGGCGCGCGAGCTCGGTCCGCATCTCGACTCGCAGTTTGGCGTCGAGGTTCGACAGCGGTTCGTCGAACAGGAAGACGTGAGGTTGCCGGACGATGGCGCGTCCGATCGCCACCCGCTGCTGCTGACCGCCGGACAGTGCCCTGGGCTTGCGCCCGAGCAGCGCCTCGATGCCCAGGCTGCGCGCGGCGTCACCGACCCGGCGGTCGACCTCGGTGCGGCTCAGCGCGCGGGCACGCAGCGGGAAGGCGATGTTCTCGCGGACGGTGAGGTGCGGGTAGAGCGCGTAGTTCTGGAACACCATCGCGACGTCGCGGTCCTTCGGCTCCAGCCTCGTCACGTCGGTGGGCCCGATCCAGACGCGACCCGAGGTCACGGGCTCCAGGCCGGCGACCATGCGCAGCGTCGACGTCTTGCCGCAGCCGGACGGCCCGACGAGCACGGTGAACCGCCCGTCGTCGATGTCGAGGTCGAGATCGCGGACGGCCTCGACGTCGCCGTAGCGCTTGGTCACCTTCTCCAGGGTCACGGTCGCCATGCCTGCCTCCTTCAGTACTTGACCGCGCCGCCGCTGATGCCGCGGACCAGCCGGCGCTGGACGAGCGCGCTCACGACGAGGACCGGCACGACCGACACGATGATCGCCCCGCACATGGCGCCGAGCTCGACGCCGCGGAACGTGTTGAACCCCGCGATGCTGACCGGCAGCGTCGCCGCGTTGCCCGGCGCGAGGATGAGGGCGTAGAAGAGGTCGTTCCAGCTCAGCACGAAGCCGAAGATGCCGGCCGCGCCGACGCCGGGCAGCACCTGCGGCAGCACGACCTTGCGGAACGCGGCGAACCTGCCGTACCCGTCGACGAGCGCCTGCTCCTCCAGCTCCTTCGGCACCGCGTCGAAGAAGCCGATGAGGAACCACGTGACGACCGGCAGCACGAAGCTCAGGTGTGCCGCCATGACCGCGACCAGCGTGTCATTGAGCCGCAGCGTGTAGGCGAACGCGAGGAACGGGAACGCGAGCACCGCGGGCGGCAGCACCTGCGCGGCGAGGATGCCGAACCGTGACAGCCGGCCGCCCGCCTTGTAGCGCGAGATCGCGTACGCGCCCATCGTGCCGACGAGTAGCGACAGCGCAACCGTGACGAGCCCGACCTCGAGGCTGCGAAGCGCCGCGCCAAGCACGCCCTGCGAGAGCACGGCGCGCCAGTTGTCGAGCGTCGGCGCGAACGTCACGGCCGTCGGGTCGTTGAGAGCGTCGGACGTCTTGAGGCTGCCGAGCGCGAGCCAGGCGAACGGCAGCGCCACCACGAGCACGGCGAGGACGAGGAACGCCACCCGCACGATGCTGCCGGCCGGCGATCGACGGGTCATGCGGCACGCTGCCGGTCGATGCGCAGGAACAGGACGATCACTGCGACGAGCACGACGGCGAGGACGAGGTAGCCCATCGCCGACGCCTCGCCCATCCGGAAGAACTGGATGCCGGTCTGGTACACGTAGTACTGGAGCGTCTGCGTCTCCGTGCCCGGCCCGCCGCGCGTCGTCGCGTATACGTACTCGAACACCTTCAGCGCGTCGAGTCCGCGGATCAGCACGGCGACCGCGACAACCGGACGCAGCATCGGCAGCGTGACCCGGCGGAACGTGTACCAGGCGGACGCCCCGTCGACGCGCGCCGCCTCGAACGGCGCGCTCGGCAGGCTCTCCAGACCCGCGAGCAGCAGCAGGACCATGAACGGCGTCCACTGCCAGGCGTCGATGAGCGCGATGGTGAGCAGCGCCTTGCCCGAGCCGAAGAAGTCGTACGAGACGCCGAGCGAGCCGAGTACCGCGGGAACCACGCCGAGCTGCGAGTTGAGCAGGAAGCGGAAGAGCAGCCCGACGGCGATCGGCGTCACGAACATCGGTGCGAGCAGCAGCCCGCGGGTGAGGTTCCGCAGCCGGCGCTGCCGCTGGAGCGCGAGCGCGAGGGCGAGACCGACGACGAGCTCGACCGTCACGGCGACGAGCACGAACACCGCCGTGTTGCCGAACGCGCCCCAGAACCCTTGGTCGGTAAGGGCGTCGACGTACTGGCGACCGCCGACGACCGAGAGGTTCGCGCGGTCGGTGATCTTGTAGTCGGTCAGGCTCAGGTAGAAGCTGTTGACCAGCGGATAGCCGACGACGGCGAGGAAGAGCGCGACCAGCGGCAGCAACATCCGGTACCGGAAACTCACTGCCACGCCTCCGTGGCAGAGTAGGGACAGTCGCCGGTCCGGACTGTGCGCCGGGGGGTCGCTAGCTCGGACCGGCGGCCCTTTCTCTCGTCGGCTGCCCAGGTCATTCGTCCCGGATCTTCTTCGCCTCGTCGTCGGCGGCCTTCAGCGCCGCGGCCGGGCTCTTCTTGCCGGCGACGGCCGAGTTGAGCTCGGTGCCGACCGCCTGGATCATCTCCTCGCCGTTGGCGCCCTCGGACAGCGGCGACGAGTTCTCGAGCAGCTCGCGCACCGTGTCGTAGTACTCCGCGCCGCCCTGCTCGCGCACCTCGGCGTCGGACAGGACGCTGGTACGGACCGGTGCGCCACCGGCGAGCACGCGCTGCTTCTCGCCCTGCTTCGACGTCAGCCACGACACGAACGCCCACGATGCGTCCGACGTGGCGGAGTTCGCCGGGATCGACCACGACCAGGAGCCGAGCACCTGGTGCCCGCCGGGGAACGGCGCGAGACCGAACTCGCCCGCGAACTTCCCGCTGCCCTTCTTGTTCAGCGCGGGCAGCATCCAGTTGTACGACACCATCATCGCGGCCTTGTCGGACGAGACCGCGCGCTGTGCCTCGTCGAACGCCCAGTTGAGGCTGTTCTTCGGCGCGCTCTTCTCGTACATCGCGATGTACGCCGAGAGCGCCTTGCGTCCCTCCGGGGTGTCGAGGGTGACGTTGCCGCTGTTGTCGTGGATGCGCCCGCCCTCGGCGAACAGGAAGTTGCCCCACTCCTCGAAGACCTTGTAGCCGCGCTGTGGCTGCATGGCGATGCCGGCGCGCTTCGCCGTGGTGAGCTTCGCGGCCGCGGCCTGCAGCTCGGTCAGCGTCTTCGGCGGCTCGATCCCCTCGGCCGCGAACAGGTCCTTGCGGTAGACGAGACCGAGCGCGTAGTTGTAGAACGGCACGCCGTACGTGTGGCCGTCGACCTCGTTGATCGACCGCAGCGGCTCGGCGAAGTCGTCGTACGCGTAGCCGTCGGTGTTGTCGACGCGGCCCTCGAGCGGTTCGAGGAACCCGGCCTTCGCGAAGTCGTACATCCAGGGGTTGTCGACGACCACGAGGTCGTACGTGGGCTTCGGCGCCTGGAACGACGCGACGAGCTTGTCCCTGATCTGGTCGTACGTCAGCGTCTGGATCTCGACCTTGATGCCCGGGTACTCCTTGGTGAACTCGGGCACGAGCTCCTTGACGATGTCGCTGTCGGGCACGCCCTCCATGAGCAGCCGCACCGTGCCCTTGGTGTCCTTCGACACCGCGCCCTTGGTGCTCGTCTCCTCGGGTGCCTGCCCACCGCCGCCGACGCAGCCGGCGCCCAGCGCCACCGTGGCGGCCAGCGCGGTCACGACGGTCGCGACGCGACGCGTCCCGCTTCTCGGTGTGGTTGCCTTCATGCCCCACTCCTGTCCTCGTGCGTACCGGCGCCCGCGGGTGCCGGTCAGTCCATGTAGGCGCCCCCGTTGACCGCCACGGCCTCACCCGTGACGAAACCCGCGTCGTCACCGGCGAGGAACGCGACGACGCGCGCGACGTCCTCGGGTTCCTCGAGGCGGCGCAGCGGCGTGTCGTCGAGCATCATGCGGCGGACGTCGCCCTCGCCCACGCCGCGCAGCGCTGCCTCCCAGCCGAGCTCCCGCTCCTGCATCGAGGTGCTGACGTAGCCGGGGCACACGCTGTTGACGCGGATGCCGTACTCGGCGAGCTCGTACGCCATCGCCTGGGTGAGCCCGACGACGCCGAACTTGCTGGCGACGTAGTCGGCGAGGAACGGCACCCTGCCCTGCTTGCCGGCCATCGACGCGACGTTGACGATCGCGCCGGGACGCCCGAGCGCGACCATCGCGCGGGCGGCGGCCTGTCCGGCGAAGAAGACACCGCGCAGGTTGACCGCCAGCGTGCGGTCGTACGCCTCCTCGCCGGCGTCGAGGAAGCGCTGCATCGTCGAGACACCGGCGTTGGAGACCCAGACGTCGAGTGCGCCGTGCTCGGCGGCGACGGCGTCGGCCAGCGCCCGCGCGGCGGCCGCGTCCGTGACGTCGAGGGAACGCGCGCTCGCGTCGGCGCAGGTGTCGGCCGTGCGCTGTGCGGCGATCTCGTCGAGGTCGGTCGCGACGACGTGGGCGCCACGCTCGCTCAGCGTCCGCGCGATCGCCGCGCCGATGCCGGAGCCTGCGCCGGTCACCACCGCGATCGGTGTACTCATTCCCTGCTCCTCGCCGCCAGTCGGTGGGACGTGTCACGCAGCCGGTCCTGGAGATCGAGGTACATCTGGTACCCCTCCTCGTACGCGGTCTCGCCCGTCGGCTCGACGGGGGAGCCGAGCCGCACGACGCCTGCGCCCTCGGCCCAGTCGGAGAACACGCCGGTGCCCACGCCGGCCGCCGCCGCCGCACCCAGCGCGGCACCGGGGTGGTCGGTCACCGGGTAGAGCGGCCGGCCGAGCACGTCGGCGAGGATGCGCTTCCACAGCATCGACCTGCTGCCGCCGTTGGTCACGCGGCCGAGGCCGAGCCGCACCCCGCGCTCGGCGAAGATCTCGGTGTGCTGGCGGAAGCCGTACGCGATGGCCTCCAGGCACGACCGGTAGACGTCGGCGCGGTCGTGGCCGAGGTGCAGCCCGACGAACGAGCCGCGCAGGTCGGGGTCGTGCAGCGGCGACTTCTCGCCGAGGAAGTACGGCTGGCAGACGAGCGAGGCGGCCGCGCGCTTCTCCGCCTCCTTGTCGAGCAGCTCGAGCGAGACGTCGCCGACGAGCCGCTGCACCCAGCGCAGCATGCTGCCGCTGGTGGCCATGCAGCCGTTGGGCAGCCAGCGTCCGGGCACGGGGTGTTCGTCGAGGTACAGCCGTGGGTCGAGGAGACGGTCGACGGTCACCGCGAGGATGTCTCCGGCGCCGCCGAGCTTCACCAGCCAGTCGCCGGGATCGGTGAGGCCGGCGGCGTACGCGGACAGCACGTGGTCGGCGCCGCCGACGACGATGGGAGTGCCCGCCGCGAGGCCGGTGGCCTCCGCGGCGGCCGCGCCGACGGCGCCGACCACGCTGCCTGGTCGTGCCGGAGACGGCAGCTTCTCGGCGGAGACGAGGGCGGCGTCGACGACCACGCCGGCCAACTCACCTTCCAGCGTGTAGAGCCCGCTCTCCAACGCCCAGTTGGACTCGACGTGCACGTCGGCGCCGAGCGCGCGGGCCAGCCAGTCGTACGACCCGAGCACGGCTGTGGTGCGCCGCCAGATGTCGGGCTCGTGCGTTGCGAGCCACACGAGCGTGGGCGCGACGGACTGCTGGGTGAGCGCGGAGCCGGTCAGCGCCAGCAGGTCGGTGTCGGCGAGCCGGGCGGCCAGCTGGTCGATCTCGTCGACGGCACGCGCGTCGTTCTGCAGGATCGCGCGGCGGAGCGCCCGCCCCTCCGCGTCGACGGGCACGACCGCGGGCACCATGCCGGAGGCCGCGACCGCGCCGATGTCGGACGCGGGGATGCCCGCCTGCTTCGCCACTCGGGGGACGAGCGCGCAGACGTTGCTCCACCACTCCCGCGTGTCGGCCTCCGCCCAGCCCGCACGCGGGGAGTGCAGCTCGACGGGGAGGCTGTCGGCGGCGAGCACGCCGCGGCCCGGCTCGACTACGACGAGCTTCGTCGAGGTCGTGCCGAGATCGACACCGAGCAGCAGGTCACGCACCGCGGGCTGCCTCCAGGAAGCGGACCGCGCGGTCGCGGTCGACCGGGTTCCACGTGTAGCCGTCGACCTTGAGGTCGCTGCCGACGATCGCGCCGTCCGCGTGCCGCAGGAACTGCGCGATGGTCGCCGACTTGGCGCCGGTGTTGAGCAGGACGGGGACGTCGGCGGGGACGGCCTCGCGTACCTCCGCGACCGTCGCGACGTCAGGCCCCGCGCCCGCCATCGGGCCGGAGACGAGGATCGTGTCGGCGAGGCTCGACACCACGGCCGAGCGTGCGGCCGCCGGCGCCTCGCGCCGGCCGATGGGCGACGCGAACTCCGGCGTGACGTTCATGAACACGGCGATCCGTTCGGCGTCGAGGCGGCGACGCTCGCGCAGCAGCTCGGCGGGGTTGGTGTTCCACAGGCCCATGTCGGACTCGTAGACGCCGGTGGCGACCTCGCGGATGAAGCTCGCGCCGGTGGCGACCGCGACGGCGAGCGCGCACTGGGCGTCCCAGAGGAAGTCGACGCCGAACGGCCGGTCGCCGGGGGCGCACTCGGTGACGACCTTCGCCATGACCGCGGCGCTCGGCAGGCCGGCACGCAGCTCGTACGGCCGGTCGCCCTCGTTGCAGAACATGACGGCGTCGAAGCCCACGTCGAGGAGGATGTCGAGGTCGCGGCGCAGGCTGTCGACGAGGCCCTGGACGCCGGCCGCGGCGTCGTACAGCGGCGTGCCGGGCAGCGGCGGCACGTGCGCCATCGCGATCATCGGCTTGGCGATGCCAGGGAAGATCTCCGCGAAACGCGAGCTCATTGGTCCACGCGCCCGCTTCCTCTCTCGCCTCCGGCAGGTGTCGCGGCGACGCCCTGGCGGGCACTGCAGGTGTCGCGACCCCTACCTGCGGCTCGCTCGTCAGCTCCTGCGCTCACTGGGGCTTGTCCTCCACCTTCTCCATCGGCACGCGGACGACCTCCGCGCCCTGGTCGGTCAGGGCGCGGGTGACCGGCTCGTCGTCCGCCGCGTCGGTGACGAGCACGTCGACGTCCGCCAGCGGCGCGACGGTCGCGAACGCGACCCGCCCGCACTTGGTGGCGTCCGCCAGAACGACGCTGCGCCTGGCCGACGCCATGGCCGCGCGCTTCACCCTGGTGTCGTCGAGGTTGTACTCGGTGATGCCCTTGGTCACATCGATGCCCGCGACGCCGATGAACGCGACGTCGCAGTTCACCGCGGCGAACACCTCCTCGGCGGCCGTGCCGACGAGGCTCATCTCGCCCGGGCGGAGCCAGCCGCCGGTGAGCAGCACCCGCATGTCCGGCTCGTGGCCGAGCTCCGCCGCCACGAGCAGGCTGGGGGTGACGATCGTGACGCCGCGGCGACCGCGCAGCGCACGGGCCAGCTCGAGGGTGGTGGTGCCGACGTCGATGACCGCCGTCTCGCCGTCGGCGATGAGCGCGGCCGCGGCACGGCCGATGGCCTGCTTCGCGGGCGCCGCCTCGGTCGAGCGGAGCGCCAGCGGCGGCTCGTACGCCCGGCTGACGGCGGTGATCGCGCCGCCGCGCACCCGGCGTACCGTGCCCTGCCCCTCGAGTGCCTCGAGGTCGCGGCGCACTGTCATCTCCGACACGGTGAACCGCCTGGCGAGGTCGGTGACGGTGACCTCGCCGTCCCTGGCCAGCGTCGCGACGACCTCGCGACGGCGGCGCTCGGCGTTCATGAGTGACAATCTAGAACGCACCTACGCGCATTGGCAACACATTCGTGTGAAGTCATGTGTCAAACGCACACGGTGGGGTTCGCACACCACTGCGCGCCGGGCATGCGAGTCTTAGCCCATGGCACGTGCACTGGTGACCGGAGCCACCGCGGGGCTCGGCCGCGCGTTCGCCCAGCGGCTCGCCGAGGCGGGGTGGAACCTCGTCCTGGTCGCCCGTGACGCCCAGCGGCTCGAGGAGGCCGCCGGCGAGCTGCGGCGGTACGCCGTCGACGTCGACGTCCTGACGGCCGACCTCAACGAGGACAAGGGTCTCACCACGGTCGAGCGCAGGCTCGCCACCGACGACGAACCGGTCGACATGCTCGTCAACAACGCCGGCTTCGCGGTCAAGCGCAGCTTCTTGCGCACGACCGTCGAGGACGAGGACCGCATGCTGCGGGTGCTCGTCCGCGCGGTGCTCCGGCTGACCCACGTCGGGGTGCAGGCGATGGTGCGGCGTGGCCGCGGTGTCGTGATCAACGTGTCGAGCGTGGCGGGTTTCGTGCCGCAGAGCACGTACAACGCGGCCAAGGCGTACGTCACCGCGCTCACCGAGAGCGTCGCCACCGAGCTGTCCGGCACCGGGGTGCACGTCCTCGTGGTCTGCCCCGGCTACACGCACACGGAGTTCCACCAGCGGGCCGGCATCGACAAGGCGACGATCCCCGCGCCGCTCTGGCTCGACGTCGACCAGGTCGTCGACGGCGCGTTCGAGGACCTCCGCCGCGGCGTGGTCATCAGCGTCCCTTCGCTGCGCTACAAGATCATCAGCATGCTCTCCCGCAAGGGCCCGCGTGGCATCGTGACGGCGTTCAGCAGCCGCCTCGGTCGCGGCTGACGCCCGCGACACTCGGGACACTAGGGTCGGGAGCATGTCCGACCGCGACCATCTCCGCGCCCTGATCAAGGACCGTGCGATCGTGCACGGCACGGTGACCCTCAGTTCCGGCATGGTCGCCGACCATTACGTCGACCTGCGTCGGATCACCCTCGACGGCGAGGCGGCCCCCGTGGTCGGGCAGGTCATGCGCGAGCTCACCGCCGACCTCGGCTACGACGCGGTCGGCGGGCTGACGATCGGCGCCGACCCGGTCGCCACGGCCATGCTGCACGCGGCCGCCGCCGCGGGCGAACGGCTCGACGCGTTCGTCGTCCGCAAGGAGGGCAAGGCCCACGGCCTGCAGCGCCGCATCGAGGGCCCCGACGTCACCGGCCGCCGGGTGCTGGCGCTGGAGGACACCTCGACCACCGGCGGCTCCGTGCTCGCCGCGGTCGACGCGCTGCGCGAGGCGGGCGCGGAGGTCGTCGGCGTCGCCGTCATCGTCGAGCGCGGCGCCCGCGGCACCGTCGAGGCGCGCGGCCTGACCTACCGCTACGCCTACGACCTCGCCGACATCGGCCTGTAGCCGGCTCAGTCGCGGCCGTGTCAGGCCGAGTCGCGTAGCCCGTGTTCGACGGCGCGGCGGATCCACGACGACAGCGATCGATCATCGGCCTCCGCGCGGCGGCGAACCTCCTCCAGCAGCTCGGGCGGGAAGCGCACCGGCACCATCGCCGAGAGCCGGGAGCCGCGCCGGCGACGTGCCGGCCCTTGAGGTTGCTGATTCTCGGGCCGGGCGTAGAACTCGTGCTCCTGCTCGGGGGTCATGGGTGTGTCGCTCATCGATCCCTCCGGTATTGACTCGCGAGGCCCGGAGCGGCCTCGTAGCAGCCGATCGGACGGCAACGGCGTGGATCGCGGCTGCGCGCGGGTGCCAGCGGCACCACCAACTTGAACAAGTGCGCAGCCTGTGAGTCGATCTCGAACGGATCCTCGTCATCGAGTAGATCCGGGTCGAACCGCTCACTCTCCACACGAATGCAGTGTATTACAAACGAATACTGAGGTCGAGTCTGAGAGGCCCGCGGGCCGGGGCGGCGGTCGTCAACCCGTAACCCGGCGGCGGCCCGCCGGGTGCCGGTGCCCTTCACAGCGAATGGGTCGTTGCTGCGAGGATGGTGCCGTCCTTACCGGTCGGTGGCAGGAGTGAGTGAAGATGCCCATCGCGTCCCCCGAGGTCTACGCCGCGATGCTCGACAAGGCGAAGGCCGAGCGCTTCGCCTACCCCGCGATCAACGTCACGTCCAGCCAGACGCTCAACGCCGCCCTGCGCGGGTTCGCCGAAGCCGGCAGTGACGGCATCGTCCAGGTGTCGACGGGCGGGGCGGAGTACCTGTCCGGGCCGACGGTCAAGGACATGGTCACCGGCGCTGTGGCGTTCGCCGAGTTCGCGCGCGTGGTCGCCGACAAGTACCCGGTCAACATCGCGCTGCACACCGACCACTGCCCGAAGGACAAGCTCGACGGCTACATGCGTCCGCTGGTCGAGCTGTCCGCCGAGCGCGTGGCCAAGGGCGGCGAGCCGTACTTCCAGTCGCACATGTGGGACGGCTCGGCCGTGCCCCTCGACGAGAACCTCGCGATCGCCGACGAGCTGCTCGACCGATGCACCGCGGCGAACGTCCTGATGGAGATGGAGATCGGCGTGGTCGGCGGAGAGGAGGACGGCGTCGTCGGAGCGATCGACGACAAGCTCTACTCCACCCCCGAGGACGCGCTCGCCACGGCCGAACGGCTCGGTGTGGGGGAGCGGGGGCGCTACCTGCTCGCGGCCACGTTCGGCAACGTGCACGGCGTCTACAAGCCCGGCAACGTCAAGCTCCGGCCCGAGGTGCTGAAGGGCATCCAGGACACCGTCGGTGAGAAGTACGGCAGGGAGAAGCCGTTCGACCTGGTGTTCCACGGCGGCTCGGGCTCGCTGCTCGAGGAGATCCACGAAGCGCTCGACTACGGCGTGGTCAAGATGAACGTCGACACCGACACGCAGTACGCGTTCACCCGGGGGGTCGTCACGCACATGTTCACCCACTACGACGGCGTGCTCAAGGTCGACGGCGAGGTGGGCGACAAGAAGGCCTACGACCCGCGCGCCTGGGGCAAGGCCGCCGAGGGGTCGATGGCCACGCGGGTCGCCGAGGCCTGCGAGAACCTCCGTTCCGCGGGCACCTCCCTGGTCCGCGCATGAGTCACCTGCACAGGGACCTGCTCTCCTCGTCGATCCCCCCGGTCTACCTGCCGGACGACGCCGAGGAACGTGCCGTCCTCGCCGACGCCACCGACCCGGCCGACGCCGCCAGGCAGTTCCCCGAGTACTCCCTCGCCTGGGCGACGCTCGCCGACCGGGCATACGCCGCCGGCGACCCCGTCACGTCGTACGCGTACGCGCGCACCGGGTACCACCGCGGTCTCGACCAGCTCCGTCGCGCGGGATGGCGCGGGCAGGGGCCGGTGCCGTGGGAGCACGAGCCTAACCAGGGATTCCTGCGGGCACTGTTCGCCCTCGGCCGCGCGGCCGCCGCGATCGGCGAGGACGACGAGGCGCAGCGCTGCTCCTCGTTCCTGCGGGAGAGCAGCCCCGCAGCCGCCGCCGCGCTGGAGCACTGAGTGCCGGCGATCGTCCTCCTCGGCGCGCAGGCGCGCCGGTGACGAGGGGAAGGGTGGTGCGCTGCGTGGATGTGTCCGGGCTGCTCTGTGCTCCGCTGGAGCCGTTGACCGATGCTGGGGCGAGGTTCTGATGCCGGCGATCGTTCTGCTTGGCGCCCAGTGGGGTGACGAGGGAAAGGGCAAGGTCACGGACACGCTCGGCGGCGTCGTCGACTACGTCGTGAAGTTCAACGGCGGCAACAACGCCGGGCACACCGTCGTGATCGGCGACGAGACGTACGCACTCCATCTGCTGCCGAGCGGCATCCTCACTCCCGGCGTGGTGCCCGTGATCGGCAACGGCGTCGTCGTCGACCTCGCGGTGCTGTTCGAGGAGATCGACGCGCTCGACGCGCGTGGCGTCGACACGTCGCGGCTCGTGGTGAGCGCCAACGCGCACCTCATCCCGTCGTACAACCGCACTCTCGACAAGGTCGCCGACCGGTTCCTCGGCCAGCGCAGGATCGGCACGACGGGCCGCGGCATCGGCCCGACGTATGCCGACAAGATGAACCGCGTCGGCATCCGTGTGCAGGACCTCTTCGACGAGAAGATCCTGCGACAGAAGGTCGAGGGGGCGCTCGAGCAGAAGAACCACGTGCTGGTCAAGGTCTACAACCGGCGCGCGGTCGACGTCGACGAGGTCGTCGACGAGCTGCTCGTGCACGCCGACCGGATGCGGCCGATGGTCGTCGACACGGCCCTGCTGCTCGACAAGGCGCTCCGCGACGGCAGGACGGTGCTGCTCGAGGCGGGTCAGGCGGCGCTGCTCGACGTCGACCACGGTACGTACCCGTTCGTCACGTCGTCGAGCACCACCGCGGGCGGCGCGTGCGCCGGTTCCGGCATCGGGCCGACACGCATCGACCGGGTCGTCGCGGTGGCCAAGGCGTACACGTCGCGCGTGGGGGAGGGGCCTTTCCCCACCGAGCTGCTCGACGAGACCGGAGACGAGCTGCGCGAGCTCGGCCACGAGTACGGCACCACGACCGGGCGCCCGCGCAGGTGCGGCTGGCTCGACCTCGTCGTCCTGCGCTACGCGGCGCGGATCAACGCGCTCACCGACCTGTTCGTCACCAAGCTCGACGTGCTCAGCACGTTCGAGCAGCTCCCGGTGTGCGTGGGGTACGAGGTCGACGGTGAGCGGGTCGACGACATGCCGCTGACCCAGACCGGGTTCCACCACGCGACCCCGGTGTACGAGTACCTCGACGGCTGGCGCACCGACATCACCGGCGCACGATCGTTCGCCGATCTGCCGGAGCAGGCGCGTACGTACGTCAAGACGATCGAGGACCTGACCGGTGTCCCGGTGTCGGGCATCGGCGTCGGTCCGGCGAGAGACGCCGTCGTGCAGCTTCGAGACCTCGCCGGCTGACCGTCAGGGCTGGTTCTTCGTCAGCTTGGTCAGCTCCTGCTGCAGGTCGCCGAGCGCCTGGTCGGGTGTCTTGCTGCCGTCCTCGGCCGCGTACGCCGCGTCGGATATCGCGGCGCTGACGCCGGCGTAGTTGATCACCTGGGGCCGCGGCTGGGCGTGGTCGACCGCGACCTTCAGCTGCTCGAGATACGGCAGCTTCTGCTTCAAGTCATCGTCGGTGTACAGCGCCGTACGCGTCGGTGGGAGTGCGCCCTTGGTGGCGAACGTCTTCTGCACCTCGGTGCTCGTGAGGTAGGTGATGAAGTCGAGCGCGGAGCGCTTGTGCTCGGAGAACGAGCTGATCGCGAGATCGGTGCCACCGAGCATCGACGTGCCGGGGCCGTCCTTGCCGGGCAGCGGCGCGACGTCGAACTTGCCTGCGACGACGCTCTGCTCCTTGTCGTTCAACGGCTCCCAGAGATAGGGCCAGTTGCGCTGGAAGAGGAACTTGCCCTTCTGGTACGCGGCGCGACCGATCTCCTCGTCGTAGGTCAGGGCGACCTTGGGGATCATCGTCGACTCGAAGCCGTCGACGAGGAAGTTCAGGCCCTCCTTCGCCTCCGGGGTGTCGAGCCTGGGCTTGCCGTCGCTGCCGACGACCTCGCCGCCCGCACCGTAGACCGCCTCGGAGAAGTTGACGGTGAGGCCCTCGTACTGCTTGTGCTGTCCGGTGTAGCAGCTCACTCCCTTGGCGGCGGGGAGCTTCAGGACCTTGGCGCAGGCCGACCTCATCTCCGCCCACGTCTTCGGCGGGTCGGTGATGCCAGCCCGCTTCAACAGGTCGGTGCGGTGGTAGAGGAAACCGGCGCCGGTGAAGAGCGGCGCGGCGTACAGCCTGCCGCGGTACGAGCCCGTCTTCACGGTGGAGGGCAGGTACGGGCTCGCGTCGAACTGGCTCTTCGGCAGCTCGACGACGTACCTCTTGGCGGCGAACTCGGTCGCCCACGTGACGTCGAGCCCGAGGACGTCGTACTCCGTGGACTCGATCTCGGCGTTCTGCACCAGCTGGTTGCGCGTGGCGTCGGCGTCGGAGGGCTGCTCGGCGAGGCTGACCTTCTCGTCCGGATGCTTCGCGTTCCAGGCGGCGATGATGTCCTGGTAGGTGCCGGTGCTGTCCTTGCCGATGGCCCACGTGATCGGGCCGCGGCCGGTCAGCTCCTGGGCGCCACCCGTCGTCTTCTCCGGCGTACCCCCACCGCCACCACAGGCGGCGAGACCGGCGACGAGGACGGTGGCGGCGACGCCGGCGAGCACACGACGAACACCCACGACGGCCTCCTCGGCACCTTGGGGAATGCGGGCGGGCTGCGCAGATCCTAACCGGACCACGGGTAGGCTCGCCGACCGTGAGGCTACTCGTCGTAGGCAGTGGCGGACGCGAGCACGCGCTCGTCCGGACGTTCGCGGCCGACCCCGACGTCTCCGAGCTCCACGCGGCGCCCGGCAACCCGGGGATCGCCGAGCTCGCGTACGTGCACCGGGTACCCGCCGTCGACGACGTGCCCGCGGTCGTCGCCCTGGCCGCGCACGTCGCCGCCGACCTCGTCGTCGTCGGGCCGGAGGCGCCGCTGGTCGCCGGTCTCGCCGACGCGCTGCGCGAGCGCGGCGTCGCCTGCTTCGGTCCGTCGGCCGCTGCGGCGACGCTGGAGGGCTCGAAGGCGTTCGCGAAGGACGTGATGACCGCCGCGGGTGTGCCCACCGCTGCCGCACACACCTGCGAGACGCCGGCCGAGGTGGCGAAGGCGCTCGACGCGTTCGGCCCGCCGTACGTCGTGAAGCAGGACGGCCTCGCCGCGGGCAAGGGCGTGGTCGTCACGCCGGATGCCGCGGTCGCCGCCGCGCATGCCGCGGCCGCGGGCCGGGTCGTGGTCGAGGAGTACCTCGACGGGCCCGAGGTGTCGCTGTTCGCGATCACCGACGGCACGACCGTCGTGCCGCTGCCGCCGGCGCAGGACTTCAAGCGCGCGCTCGACGGCGACGAGGGCCCGAACACCGGCGGCATGGGCGCGTACTCGCCGCTGCCGTGGACCCCGGACTCACTTGTCGACGACGTCGTCGCCCGGGTGGTGCAGCCGACGGTCGACGAGATGCGCAGGCGCGGCACCCCGTTCGCCGGGCTGCTCTACACCGGGCTGGCGCTCACCGCGAACGGTCCACGCGTGGTCGAGTTCAACTGCCGGCTCGGCGACCCGGACGGCCAGGTCGTCCTGGCCCGGCTACGGTCGCCGCTCGCGCCGGCCGTGCACGCCGCCGCCGTCGGCGACCTTGCGTCCGCCGACTCCCTCGACTGGTCGTCCGACGCCGCGGTGACCGTCGTGGTCGCGGCGCGGAACTACCCCGGCACGCCGGTCTCCGGCACACCCATCCACGGCCTCGCCGAGGCCGGTGCGGTGCCCGACGCGTACGTCCTGCACGCAGGCACCAGGCGCGACGGCGAGTCACTCGTCACGGCGGGCGGCCGGGTGCTCGACGTCGTCGCGACGGGCCAGACCCTCGCCGACGCCCGCCGCACCGCGTACGACGCGGTGTCGCGCATCCGCATCGAAGGCAGCCACCACCGCAAGGACATCGCCGAGGCGGCCGCCGGCGGCTAGCCGTACCCGCTGACGGCGGCTGTGCCCGGCTTCTACGAGCTGACGGGCCGGCCGCGTTCCGCGCCGCGCCTTCGGCGGTCCACCAGGCGTCAGCGCTCCAGCATGGTGAGCTCGAGCTCACCGATGCGGGCAGCGTCGCCGACGAGTTCGATCCCGACGATCCGGCCGTCCTCGACCGTGAAGCTCCACACCACGCGCGGGCGGCCGCCCGGTGCCCAGACGGCGCCGGCGACGCCGTCCACGAGGGCTGGGCGTGCGCCGCGTGCGCGTCCCGCGAACGTCTCGACGACGGCGGATCTGCCGTCGATGCGTGCCGGCGAGCCGAGCTGCACGGCGGTACGGTCGGCGCGCAGGACGACGCCGGCGTCGAGCACCGCGATGAGCCCGTCCAGGTCACCGCCGCGCGCGGCGGCGAGGAACGCCTCGACCACCTCGCGCTGTCGCGCGCGGTCCGTGCCGCCGCCAGGCGACGCGCCGCGCACCCGCCGGCGGGCCCGGCTCGCCAGCTGCCTGGTCGCCGTCGCGGAACGTCCGAGGACCGGCCCGATCTCGTCGAACGGCACGTCGAACATGTCGTGCAGCACGAACGCGAGCCGCTCTGCCGGCGTCAGCGTGTCGAGCACGACGAGCAGCGCGACGCCGACCGAGTCGGCGAGCAGCGCCTCGTTCTCCGGGTGGGGTTCGTCCGCGACACCGGCGACGGGTTCCGTGCCATCGAGCTGCAAGGGCTCTTCCCGCCTCGTGGTACGCGACCGGAGTACGTTCAGGCATATCCGTCCGACGACCGTCGTCAGCCAGCCGCCGAGGTTCGCGATGTCGTCGACGTCGGTGCGGCCGAGCCGCAACCACGTCTCCTGCACGGCGTCCTCCGCCTCGCTCCGCGAGCCGAGCATCCGGTACGCGACACCGATCAGGTGCTGCCTGTGCCCCTCGAACCGCTCCACCAGCCAGTCGCGCTCGGTCATCGGTCACATTCCTCCGTCTCGCCGTGTCATACGACTGACCCCACCGGGCAGACCGATGTGACAACGGGCAGTGACGATCCTCGAAGGAGACAGCTGATGCAAGCACGGATGAAGAACCCGGCCATGGTGATCCCCGCTGCCATGAAGGCGATCCAGGACCTGATCGCCTCGTCCGAAGGCACCAGCCTGCCCGCGGCGACGCGCGAGCTCGTCCACCTGCGGGTGAGCCAGATCAACGGCTGCAGCGTCTGCGTGAACATGGGCGTCACGAACGGCAAGAAGGCAGGCGACACGGACGTGCGGCTGTTCGGCGTCGCCGCGTGGTGGGACTCGCCGTACTACACCGACGAGGAACGCGCCGCGCTCGCGCTTGCCGAGTGCGCGACTCGGCTGAGCGACCGTACCGACCCGGTGCCCGACGACGTCTGGAACGAAGCGGCCAAGCACTATGACGAACAGGCGCTCGCCGCGCTGCTGCTGTGGATCGGCACCACCAACCTGTTCAACCGGCTCAACGTCTCGACCAGGCAGGTCGCCGGGCAGTGGGGCTGACGACCGCGGGTCAGAGGATCGGCTCCGGGTCGTACGCCGCTGCCTTCGGGTGGGCGCGGGTCACCTGTTCCACCCGCGCGACCACGGCGCGGATCTGGGCGCCGGCGGCGCCGGTGAACGCGAGCGGCTCGGCGACGAGCGCGTCGAGGTCGGCGCGGTCGAGGCGCAGCCGCTCGTCGGCCGCGAGCCGGTCGAGCAGGTCGTTGCCCTCCTGGCCTTTCTCCCGCATCGCCAGCGCCACGGCGACGGCGTGCTCCTTGATCGCCTCGTGCGCCTGCTCCCGGCCGACGCCGCGCTTCACCGCCGCCATCAGCACCTTGGTCGTCGCGAGGAACGGCAGGTAGCGCTGCAGCTCGCGTTCGACGACCGCCGGGTACGCGCCGAACTCGTCGAGCACGGTGAGGAACGTCTGGAACAGGCCGTCCGCGGCGAAGAACGCGTCGGGCAGCGCGACCCGGCGGACGACGGAGCACGAGACGTCGCCCTCGTTCCACTGGTCGCCGGCGAGCTCCGCGACCATCGACTGGTGGCCGCGCAGCACGACCGCGAGCCCGGTGATCCGCTCGCACGACCTGGTGTTCATCTTGTGCGGCATGGCGGACGAGCCGACCTGCCCCGCCTGGAACCCCTCCGTGGCCAGCTCCTGGCCCGCCATCAGCCTGATGGTGGTCGCGAGGCTGGACGGCCCGGCGACGGCCTGGACGAGCGCCGACACGACGTCGAGGTCGAGCGAGCGCGGGTAGACCTGCCCGACGCTGTCGAGGACGCGCGCGAAGCCGAGGTGCCGTGCGACGGCGGTGTCGAGCGCGGCGTACGCGTCGAGGTCGCCGTCGAGCAGGTCGAGCTGGTCCTGGCCGGTACCCATCGGGCCCTTGACGCCGCGCAGCGGGTAGCGCCGCAGCAGGTCGTCGACCCGCTCGTACGCCACGAGCAGCTCCTCCGCCGCGCTCGCGAAGCGCTTGCCGAGCGTCGTCGTCTGCCCGGGCACGTTGTGGCTGCGCCCCGCCATCGCCAGGTCGGCGTGCTCGGTGGCGAGCCCGGCAAGCCGGGCGAGCGCGGCCACCATGCGGTCGCGGACGATCGTCAGGGCGTCACGCACCTGCAGCTGCTCGACGTTCTCCGTCAGGTCGCGCGACGTCATGCCCTTGTGGATGTGCTCGTGCCCGGCCAGCGCGCTGAACTCGTCGATCCGCGCCTTGACGTCGTGGCGCGTGCGCCGCTCGCGTTCGGCGATCGACGCGAGGTCGACCCGGTCGACCACGCGCTCGTAGGCCTCGACCACGCCGTCGGGTACGTCGACGCCGAGGTCGCGCTGGGCGCGCAGCACCGCGAGCCAGAGCCGGCGCTCGAGGACGATCTTGTGCTCGGCCGACCACAGCTCGACCATCGGCGCGGACGCGTACCTGCCGGCGAGGACGTTGGGGATCACCCGCCCATTGTCCCGCGTCCGGGTGGATCAGGCGTGGAGGAGGGTGTGCAGCCTGGTCACCGTGTTCCAGTTACGGGTGGTCGCGGTGACGCCCCACTGCCTCTGGACGGGGCCGGAGACGTCGGGTGCCGCCATCAGGCCGTCGGGGCACCATTGGTAGATCACCCGGTCACCGACGGCGACCTCGCCCGGCGCCAGCGTGACGGGATCGAGGTCCGACATCCGCTTCCTGTCGGGGGTCTCGAACAGGAAGTGAACCATGAGCCGGGAGCCGTTGTCGGCGATGCCGGCGAGCGTGTTGCCGTCGACCACCGCGTCCATCTCGCCGGCGGTCTTCACCAGGCAGGGCACGGCGCGGCCGAACCGTTCCTCGACGGCCGCGCCGATCTCCGCGGCCACCGCGGCCGGGTCGGGGCTCGGCGCGGTGAACACGGCGTTGCCGCTGTTGAGGACGGTGCGGACGGAGTCGTAGCGCAGGGACGTGAGCAGCTCGCGCAGGTCGGCCATCGGCATCTTGCCGTGGGACCCGAGGTTGACCCCACGCAGCAGCAACACGTGTCGCGGCACCACCCCACACCCCTTCCGTAGGAGAGGAACCCTTCTGCGAAGCCGCCGGAGGCAGGGCTATTGTGCGGCCTGCGCCGCGACCCACTCGTTCACACGGCGCTCCGCCTCCTCGCGGGAGACGTCCTCGACCCGCGTCATGATCGCCCAGCGCCGCCCGAACGGGTCGCGGATGCTGGCGAACCGGTCGCCGGTGACGAACGTCTGCACCTCCTCGCGGACGGTCGCGCCCGCCTCGACGGCGCGGGCGAACGTCGCGTCGACGTCCGCGCAGTACAGCGCCAGTGAGGCGGAGGAGGTGTCGTCGTCGGGAGGCGTCACGAGGCCGAGCTCCGGGGCGGCGTCCCCGAGCTGCAGGATCGAGTCGCCGATGCGCAGCTCGGCGTGCATGACGCGCCCGTCGGGGCCGTCGTTGCGGCTCAGCACCTCGGCGTCGAACACGCGCTGGTAGAACTCGATCGCCCCGCCGCCGTCGGTGACGACGATGAAGGGGGTGAGGCTGTGGTAGCCCTCGGGGATGGGGGAGACGGTGTTGTCGGCCATGGGTGCCATCCTTTCCGGAGGACGGCCGAGGGTCTTGTAAGAACGCGACAGAAGGGCAGGAGCTGACGAGCGCGCCGCAGGTAGGGGTCGCGACACCTGGCGGAGGCGAGCGAGGAAGCGGGCCCGTGGTGAGCAGGGTGGAGATGCGCCGCACTACCAGCGACAAGGGCATCCTGCGGCCGCAGGAGGCCGCGGAGCACATCGACCTGCGCCGCTACCCGCCCGAGCCCGACGTGGGGCGTTTCGTCGAGCGCTACTGGGCGGTGCACTGGGACCTGCGCGACCGTGACCCGTACCGCGTCGACATCATCTCGCACCCCTGCGTCAACGTCACCTTCACGACGGAGATGGGCGGCGAGGTGCACGGCGTCGGCACCCGCACGTCGAGCCATCCGCTGGCCGGTTCCGGACGGGTGTTCGGCGTGAAGTTCCGTCCCGGCGGCTTCTTCGCGTACGGCGGGCTGCCGGTCGCCTCGCTGACCGACAGGTCGGTGCCGCTGCGCGAGGTCTTCGGCCCGGCCGCCGACGCGCTCACCGACGCCGTCCTCGACGCCGACACCGACACCGACGAGCGTCGCATCGGACTCGTCCAGGCGTTTCTGCGGCAGCGGCTGCCGGTCACGGACGATCCGGCGTACCACCTGCTCGTCGGCATCGTCACCACCATGCTCGACGACCGTGCCGTCACCAGGGTCGACCAGGTCGCCGCCAGGTACGACATGTCCGCCCGCACCCTGCAGCGGCTCTTCCACCGCTACGTCGGCGTCGGACCGAAATGGATGATCAGGCGGTACCGGCTGCACGACGGCGCCGAGCTGCTCGCCACCGGCGCGGTCGCCGACCCCGCGGCGCTGGCCGTCGAGCTCGGCTGGTTCGACCAGGCGCATTTCACGCGCGACTTCAGTGCCCTCATCGGGGTGTCACCCGTCGAGTACGCCATGGCGTGCGCTACAACGGGTGACCGCGAGCCCATGGCGTTGGTCGGCGCCACACCCGCGGGAGGTTAAGCTCGGGTCACGGAACGAGGTTGCTCATGGACGATGCATCCGGGTGCAGTCGCCGCGCGCCACGCGGGGCGGCCCTGTGACCAGTGCATGGGTGGCCTGGCCGGGCGACGTCGACCCACGGCGACTGTCCCGTTCCCTCCATCTGGCCCACGAGCGCTTCGTGAGCACCGGCATCCCCGACCGAGGGTTGCGCGGCGTCGTCGCGGACTCCTGGCAACGGTCGATGACGGCCGGAGTCGACCCCGACGCGGTGGGCCCGCCGATCGAGCTGTCGACGACCGCGGTCGACGAGTACCGACAGTCCCATCCGCTCGCCGCGGTGATGCCGATCATCCGCCAGTTGCTGGTCCGCGACGCCGTCGACAACACGTTCGTCGTGGCCGTCACCGACGCCGACGGGCGGCTGCTGTGGGTCGAGGGTGATCCGCTGGTCAGGGAGCGAGGCGAGGACGTCCACCTCGTGGCGGGTGCCACCTGGCGCGAGGACGTCGCGGGCACCAACGCGGTGGGCACGGCGCTGGTGCTCGGCCATCCGGTCCAGGTCTTCGCCGCCGAGCACTTCACCAGGACCGTCCAGCCGTACAGCTGCACCGCCGTCCCGATCCGTGACCCGGCCACGTCGACCGTGCTCGGCGCCGTCGACGTCACCGGCGGCGACAGCGTCGCGACTCCGCAGGTGCTCACCATGGTCCGCGCCGCGGTGGCCGCGGCAGAGGGCGAGCTGCGGCTGCGGCAACTGGTCGGCAGCGGGCGCCACGCCGTCCGCCACTCCGTGCGCGTGCCCCTGCACGTCCCGACCGGCACCCTGCGGCTCGCGGTGCTCGGGCACGATGCCGCCGTCCTCGACCTGCCCGGGCGTTCGATCAGGCTCAGCCTGCGCCATGCGGAGCTGCTGCTCCTGCTCGTGCTCCACCCGGGTGGCCTGACCGCGGAGCAGCTGTCGGTGCGGCTGCACGACCACGACGTCCCGACGGTGACGGTCCGCGCAGAGCTGTCCCGGTTGCGCCGGATGCTCGGCGGTGGCGTCCTCGCGTCGCGCCCGTACCGGTTCCTCCCGCCGGTCGAGACCGACGTCGCCGAGCTCCGCCGGCACCTCGACCGCGGCGCCTACGCCGAGGCGTTCGAGCTGTACGGCGGACCGGTGCTGCCGCGCTCCGAGGCCCCTGGCATCGTGCCGTTCCGCGACGAGGAGGCGCGCCACCTCAGGGACACCCTGCTGGCACACGCGCCCCCCGAGATCCTGCTGACGTACGCGGAGTCGCCTGACGGCCGCGACGACGTCGGCGTGTGGCAGGCATGCCTCGACCGCCTGCCGCCCACGTCCCCGCGTCGCACCCGAGCACGCAGCCGACTGCATTGGCTGCATCGCGAGTTGTCCACCGCAACGTAGTTGCAACGTTACGGCGCATAATCTGGTCCAGTCAGGTCGATGTCGGGCATCCCGATCGGATACCCGACATGGCGTACGGAGGCGGCGGGGGAGCTCCGCCGCCTCCTGCCGTTCGGCGGCGGGTACGTCGGCCGGTCGCGGGGGAACCGGTCGGCCGACATGGTCGGGTCTGCCCGTCCGCTCGCCGCCGAGGCAGGGCGTCCCTGCCAGACCGTTCAGAAGCGGCGCCACCAGAGGTTGACGGCGTAGTCGACGCCGGTGCCCTCGTGCTCGGCGACGACCTGCTCGGCCACCTCGCGCCGGAACTCGATCCTGACGACCGCCTCGAAGTCCTCGCGCGACGCGAACTCCCAGCGCATGTCGACCTGCTGCCTGGTCCATCCCCTGCGCGCCCAGAACTCCACCACCGCCCTGGCGTCATGTCGGGGGAACGCCCGCCGGAACCAGCCGCCGAACGTGCTGCGCGTGGCGTCGTTGTCGATCACGAACGCGACGCCGTCGCGGCGCATGACCCGGCCGAGCTCGGCGAGACCCGGCTCGCAGCCCGGTCCGAAGAAGTACGCCCACCGCGCGTGCGCGACGTCGACGCTGTGGTCGGGAACCGGCAGCGCCTGGGCGATGCCCTCGCGCACCTCGACACCGGCGAGGTCCGCGCACCGGCGGCGCGCCGCCGGGACCAGGCCGCGATGCGGTTCGACGCCGATCACCCGGCTCGCCGCCGCGGCGAGGCGCGGCAGGTGGAAGCCGGTGCCGCAGCCGATGTCGAGCACCGTGGCGCCGTCCCAGCCGCGGACCTCGGCCATCGCCCGCTCGATCGCGCCGTCCGGGTCGACCCCGCGGTTCTCGGTCTCGTACGTGCGCGGATGGTTCCAGATGTTGGGGCTCGGCCGTGCCCCCGTCACGACGTCGGCCACCTGCCGAGCGTACGCTGGGAGCGCCTGCCGCCCCGCACGCCCACCTGCACTGCTGTGTCGATGGAGGAGAGCGATGTCCCGCGTCGTGGTCGACGTCATGCTGAAGCCCGAGCTCCTCGACCCGCAGGGGCAGGCGCTGGTCAAGGCGTTGGACCGGCTCGGCTACACCGGCGTCACGTCGGTCCGGCAGGGCAAGCGGTTCGAGCTCGAGGTCGAGGGTGCCGTCGACGACGCCGTGCTCGCACGGGTGCGCGACGCGGCCGACACCCTGCTCGCCAACCCCGTGATCGAGGACTTCACCGTCCGCGCCGAGGTGGGTTGATGCCCGCCCGCGTGGGTGTGGTCACGTTTCCCGGGTCACTCGACGACGCCGACGCCCGCCGCGCGGTGCGCCTGGCCGACGCGGAGCCCGTCCGGCTGTGGCACGCCGACGACGACCTGCGAGGCGTCGACGCCGTGGTCCTGCCCGGCGGCTTCTCGTACGGCGACTACCTGCGCTGCGGCGCGATCGCTCGCTACGCGCCGGTCATGACGCGGCTGATCGACGGCGCGAGCCGCGGGCTGCCGGTCCTCGGCATCTGCAACGGCTTCCAGGTGCTCTGCGAGGCCCACCTGCTGCCGGGCGCCCTGGTGCGCAACGACCACCAGCACTTCGTCTGCCGCGACCAGCGGCTGCGCATCGAGAGCACCGACACCGCCTGGACCTCCGCGTACGAGCCGGGCCAGGAGATCGTCGTGCCGCTGAAGAACGGCGAGGGCGGCTTCGTCGCAGACGCCGCGACGCTCGACCGGCTGGAAGGTGAGCGCCTGGTGGTCGCCCGCTACCTGGAGGTCAACCCGAACGGCTCGGCCCGCGACATCGCCGGCGTGCGCAACGAGGCGGGCAACGTCGTCGGGCTGATGCCCCATCCCGAGCACGCCGTCGAGGAGCTGACCGGACCGTCCACCGACGGGCTCCCGTTCTTCACCTCCGTGCTCCGTTCGCTGGTGGGTGCGGCGTGAGCGTGTCGACCACGACCCAGCTCGACACCGTCGAGCGCGCGGCCGAGACACCCGACGTCGAGCTGCCGTACGCCGAGCTGGGGCTCACGGCCGACGAGTACGCGCGCATCCGCGAGATCCTCGGCCGCCGCCCGTCGGCGAGTGAGCTGGCAATGTACTCGGTCATGTGGAGCGAGCACTGCTCGTACAAGTCGAGCAAGGTGCACCTCGCGACCTTCGGTGACAAGGCGCCGCAGAGCGACGCGTTGATGGTCGGCATCGGCGAGAACGCCGGCGTGGTCGACATCGGGCAGGGCTACGCCGTCACGTTCAAGGCCGAGTCGCACAACCACCCGTCGTACGTCGAGCCGTACCAGGGCGCGGCGACCGGCGTCGGCGGCATCGTGCGCGACATCCTCGCGATGGGCGCACGTCCCGTCGGCGTCATGGACTCGCTGCGCTTCGGGCCCGCCGACGCGCCCGACACCGCGCGCGTCCTGCCCGGCGTCGTCGCGGGTGTCGGCGGCTACGGCAACTGCCTCGGGCTGCCCAACATCGGCGGCGAGGTGTCGTTCGACCCGTGCTACCTCGGCAACCCGCTGGTCAACGCGCTCTGCGTCGGCGTGATGCGGCACGAGGACCTGAAGCTCGCGAAGGCGCCGGGGTCGGGCAACAAGGTCGTGCTGTACGGCGCCAAGACCGGCGGCGACGGGATCGGTGGCGCCTCGGTGCTGGCGTCGGCGACGTTCGACGCCGACGGCAAGCCGGCGAAGCGGCCGAGCGTCCAGATCGGCGACCCGTTCACCGAGAAGCTGCTGATCGAGTGCTCCCTCGAGCTGTTCCGCGCCGGCCTCGTCGTCGGCATCCAGGACCTCGGTGCGGCGGGCCTGTCCTGCGCCACCAGCGAGCTCGCGTCCGCGGGCAGCGGTGGCATGGACGTCACCCTCGACGACGTCCCGCTGCGCGATCCCTCGCTCACGCCCGAGGAGATCCTGATGAGCGAGTCGCAGGAACGCATGATGGCGGTGGTCGAGCCGGGTCGCGTCGACGACTTCCTGCGCATCTGCGCGAAGTGGGAGGTCGAGGCCACGGTCGTCGGCACGGTCACCGAGTCGGGACGGCTGCGGATCGCCTACCGCGGGCAGACCATCGTCGATGTTCCCCCGCGCACCGTCGCGCACGAGGGCCCCGTCTACCGGCGCCCGTACGCCAGGCCCGCGACCCTCGACGCGGTGCGCGCCGACGACCCGGCACGGCTGCCGCGTCCGACCGGTGGCGACGAGCTGCGCGCCACGCTGCTGCGGCTGCTCGGCTCGCCCGAGCTCGGCGACAAGGGCTGGGTCACCAACCAGTACGACCGCTACGTCCTCGGCAATACGGTGCTCGCCACCCCCGACGACGCGGGCATCCTGCGGATCGACGAGGAGTCGCGGCTCGGCGTCGCGCTGTCGCTCGACGGCAACGGCAGGTACTGCGCGCTCGACCCGTACACCGGGGCGCAGCTCGTGCTGGCGGAGGCGTACCGCAACGTCGCGGTCAAGGGCGCGCGGCCGCTCGCGGTCACCGACTGCCTGAACTTCGGCTCGCCGGAGGAGCCGGGGGTGATGTGGCAGTTCGCCGAGACCGTCCGCGGCCTCGCCGACGCCTGCGCCGAGCTCGGCACGCCCGTCACCGGCGGCAACGTCAGCTTCTACAACCAGACCGGCGAGCAGCAGATCCACCCGACGCCCGTCGTCGGGGTCCTCGGCGTGCTCGACGACGTCGCGACGCGGATCCCCGCCGGCTTCCCCGAGGACGACCTCGCGCTCTTCGTCGTCGGCGTCACCGGGGACGAGCTCGGCGGCTCGGCCTGGGCCCACGTCGTGCACGGGCACCTGGGCGGTGAGCCCCCGCGGGTCGACCTCGCGGCGGAGCGGTCGCTCGGCGAGCTGATGCGGCGGCTGGCCGCCGCCGGCACGGCCAGAGCGGCGCACGACCTGTCGCACGGCGGGCTGGCGCAGGCACTGGCGGAGAGCTGCCTGGCCGGCGGCCGGGGTGCGCGGGTCGAGCTGCCCGGTCACCTCGACTCGTTCGTCGCGTTGTTCAGCGAGTCGAGCGCCCGGGCGCTGGTCGCGGTCCGCCGAGTCGACGAGGACGCGTTCGCCGGGCACTGCCGCGACCTCGGCCTCGTGTCCACCGCACTCGGCGACGTGCACGGCGACGCGCTCGAGGTGCGTGGCCACGACGCGTCGTTCTCGGTGCCGCTCGCCGAGCTGCGCGAGGCGCACCGCGGTGCGTTACCACACCTGTTCGGCTGACCGGAGTTCTCGCGAAGGCTCGGCGTGTCCTCCGCCGGGCCGCCGAGCCCCCATGCTCCACTGGTAGCTGAACGCCGGGGCGAGGGAGGGGAAGGCCCTCGCCCCGGCGTGACCACGTTCTGCGCGTCCTTCACTCCCCAAGGCCCTGGCTGGTCCCGTTGATCACGTTCATTCGAAAATGGCTGTCAGGTGGCTGCCTGGGTGAGGGTGACGGTGTAGCCGAGGGTGGTGAGTTGGTGGGTGAGTCGGGCTTTGCGGTGGGCGTGGTTGCCGGTGTGTCGGTTGGTGTGCCAG
>WHST01000015.1 GCA_009379955.1 Streptosporangiales bacterium
ACCGACCACCCGGATCGGATCTATCGGATCGACATCGAACAAACCGTGACCATCAGCATCTCCAGGCACAACTCATGATCTCGCGAAACCCGCCACGATCAGCGGAACCCAACTGGCGTGTTACTGACCCACGCTCCTAGATCCCGACCGCCGCCCTGATCGCCGCCGTCGCGTCGTCGACGGCCACGTCGTCCCGCTCGCCCGACCGGCGGTCGCGCAGCTCGACCTTGCCTTCGGCGAGCCCGCGCCCGACGACGACGAGGGTCGGGACGCCGAGCAGCTCGGCGTCGTTGAACTTCACGCCCGCCGACACTCCCCTGCGGTCGTCGAACAGCACCCGCACGCCGTGCGACTCCAGCTCCGCGGCGATGCGCTCGGCCGCGTCGAACACCGCGTCGTCCTTGGCTGTCGCGACGAGATGGACGTCGGCCGGGCTCACCTCGCGGGGCCAGATGATGCCCTTCTCGTCGTGGGAGTTCTCGACGATCGCCGCGACGGCGCGGGAGACGCCGATGCCGTACGAGCCCATCGTCACGGTCACCCGCGTGCCGTTCTGGTCGAGCACCTTCAGGTCGAGCACCTCGGCGTAGCGCCGGCCGAGCTGGAAGATGTGGCCCATCTCGATCCCCCGCGCGGACGTCAGCTCCCCGCCGCACTGCGGGCACGGGTCACCGTCACGGATCTCGGCGGCCTCGATGGTGCCGTCGGCGTCGAAGTCACGCCCGGCGACGAGGTCGATGACGTGCCGACCGGTCTCGTCGGCGCCGGTCACCCAGCGCGTGCCGGTGACGACGCGAGGGTCGACGAGGTACCTGATGCCGCTGGCGTTCTTCTCCCCCAGCGCGCCCGGACCGATGTAGCCCTTGGCCAGGGTCGGATGAGCGGCGAAGTCGTCCTCGGTGAACGGTTCGAGCTCGGCGGGCTCGACCTGGGCCTGCAGCCGCTTCTCGTCCACGTCGCGGTCACCGGGGACGCCCACTGCGATCGGCTCCCGCACGCCGTCGGGGTGGCGCAGCACGACGAGCACGTTCTTGAGCGTGTCGCCCGCGTGCCACGGGCGGTCGGCACGGGGGAACCGGGCGTTCAGGTCGTCGACGAGCGTCGCGATGGTCGGGGTGTCCGGGGTGTCCTCGGCGTGCGCCGCCGGCACGTCGTCGTACGCGACGGGCGGCGGAGTCGCGATGCGGACGGCCTCGACGTTGGCGGCGTAGTCACAGGTGGTGCAATGGACGTAGGTGTCCTCGCCGTTCTCGGCGACGGCGAGGAACTCCTCGCTCGCCGAACCGCCCATCGCCCCGGACATCGCCGCGACGATCACGTACTCGAGGCCGAGCCGGTCGAAGATCCGCACGTACGCCTCGCGGTGCGCCTCGTACGAGGCGAGGAACGCGTCGTCGGAGATGTCGAACGAGTAGGAGTCCTTCATCACGAACTCGCGCACGCGCAGGATGCCCGCCCTGGGCCGCTGCTCATCGCGGTACTTGTTCTGGATCTGGTACAGCGCGAGCGGGAGGTCCTTGTACGACGAGTAGAGGTCCTTCACCAGCAGGGTGAACATCTCCTCGTGCGTCGGGCCGAGGAGGTAGTCGCCGCCCCTGCGGTCCTTGAGCCGGAAGATGCTGTCGCCGTACTCGGTCCAGCGGTTCGACGCCTCGTACGGCTCGCGCGGCAGTAGCGCGGGGAAGTGCACCTCCTGCGCGCCGATCGCGTCCATCTCCTCGCGCACGATGCGCTCGACGTTGCGCAGCACCTGCCAGCCGAGCGGCAGCCACGAGTAGAGGCCGGGGCCGGCGCGGCGGACGTAGCCACCACGCACGAGCAGCCGGTGACTCGGCACCTCGGCGTCGGCAGGATCCTCGCGCAGCGTGCGAAGAAACAGCGTCGACATCCTGAGCACGGTCAGCTCCTCGGGTTCGATGGTGGTGCCCGCGAGGATATCGACGTCGTTCGGCGGCCCGCACGCGGATATCCGGCCGCGGGCCCCGGGTGCTCGGCTCAGTCGCGGGACCGGTGCGGTGTCGGTGCACTGCTGGTCTCGCGCCAGCGGATCGAGGGACGCAGCGCGTCGAGGTCGACGCGCTGCTTGTGCTGCTCGATCACCCGGTAGAGCGAGGCGAGCAGGGTGTCGGACAGCAGGTGCGGCTGCAGGCCGAGGTCGACGAGCGCGGTGTGCTGGACGTTGTAGTAGTGGTTCTCCAGCTCGACGCGCGGGTTGTCGACGTAGTCGATCTCGACGGGGTGCGGGTAGGTGTTCTGCACCGTCTTCGCGATCTCCTCCAGGGAGAACGACTCGGTCATCTGGTTGAACACGCGGAACTCCCCCGCGTCCGCGGGGTGCTCGCAGGCGAGGCGGATGCACTCGACGGTGTCGCGGATCTCGATCAACCCGCGCGTCTGGGTGCCCGAGCCGTAGACGGTGAGCGGCCTGCCGAGCACTGCCTGGATCGCGAAGCGGTTGAGCACCGTGCCGAACACGGCGTCGTAGTCGAACCTCGTCGCGAGCCGCGGGTCGAGCCTGGTCTCCTCGGTCTCCTGGCCGTAGACGACGCCCTGGTTGAGGTCGGTCGCCCGCAGGCCCCAGATGCGACAGCCGAACTCGATGTTGTGGCTGTCGTGCACCTTCGACAGGTGGTAGAACGAGCCCGGCCGCTTCGGGAAGAGCATGCGGTCGCTGCGGCCGTTGTGGGTGACGTCGAGCCAGCCCTCCTCGATGTCGATGTTGGGCGTGCCGTACTCACCCATCGTGCCGAGCTTCACCAGGTGGATGTCGCGGTCGATCTCGCCGATCGCGAACATCAGGTTGAGCGTGCCGACGACGTTGTTGACCTGGGTGTAGACGGCGTGCTTGCGGTCGATCATCGAGTACGGCGCCGCGCGCTGCTCGGCGAAGTGCACGATCGCCTCGGGCCGGAAGTCGAGGACGGTCTGGTAGGTGAAGTCGGCGTCCTGCAGGTCGCCGCCGAAGACGGCGATCTCCTTGCCCGTGGCCTCGCGCCACACCTTGACCCGCTCGTGCATCGGTGCGATCGGCACCAGGCTCTCGACGCCGAGCTCATGGTCGTACTGGCGGCGGACGTAGTTGTCGACGACACCGACGTCGTGGCCCCGCCTGGAGAGATACAGCGCGGTCGGCCAGCCGAGATAGCCGTCGCCGCCGAGGACGAGAATGCGCATCGACAAGGACCTTTGCGTTCGACAACTGGGCACCCCGGGGCGAGCCGGCGCCGTTCGGCCGCTGCCGCCACCAGTCATTCGACCCTAGACCATCACCTGGCAAACTCATAACGACCTTGTCACGGACGGAAACGACTTCGAGGGCGGGAACAACGGTGTCGTCAGCGAACTCCCAGGGACCGAGATCCGCTGGCCATGGCGCGTTCCTCGCCGCCACCGGACGCGAGGTCGAGGACTCCGGAAACCAGGTCAGGTACAAGCGGTACCAGCACGAGCTGATCAGGCCCCACTGCGGCGAGTCGGTCCTGGAGGTCGGTGCCGGACTCGGCGAGTTCGCCACCGTGCTCACCGAGCCGCGGCGGTACGTCGTCACCGACCTCGACCCCGACGCGGTCCGGCTGCTGGCCGCGCGGTTCGCCGACCGTCCCGGGGTGGAGGCGAGGCAGATGGACGCCGAGGGCGCCGTCGACCTCGACGAGCCGGTCGACACGGTCCTCGCGATCAACGTGCTCGAGCACATCGAAGACGACGTCGACGCGCTGCGCACGCTCGCCGGCCATGTCCGGCCCGGGGGCACGGTGGTCATGTGGGTCCCCGGCTACCAGGCGCTCTACGGCGACTTCGACCGCGCCGTCGGCCACTTCCGCAGGTACACCCCACGCGGGTTGCGCGGGGTGTTCGAAGCGGCCGGGCTGCGTCCCGGCACCGTCCGGCCGGTCAACATGCTGGGCGGCATCGCCTGGTGGCTCGCGGTGCGCCGGGGCGGGGTCGGCAGGCCCAACCCCCGCCTGGTGCGGATCTACGACCGCGTGGTCGTACCGATCACCCGACTCGCGGAGAGGCATGTCACACCGCCGTTCGGACAGTCCGTGCTCGGCACGGCCTACGTGCCGTGAGCGCCGTCAGGAGTGCGGTACCGTGCAGAGCGAGATCATGCTGACATCACACGCCCCGCGGTTCCTGCGTTCGGGCACCGGACTGCGCCTGAGCAGGTACACGGTCTGCTCGATCATCGCGACCGTATGCTCCGAGGCCGTGTTCCTCTTCGTCTACGGCGTCGTCGGCGGCGGCAGCGTGCTCGCGTCCGTGCTCGGCTGGCTCGCCGGAGCGATCCCCAACTACACCCTCAACAGGTCGTGGACCTGGGGACTGCGGCACCGACCCGACCTGCGCCGAGAGGTGCTCCCGTACGTCGCGATCGTGCTGGCGACCGTCGGCGTCGCGAGCGTCACGACCCACGTCGCCGGCCTGCTCGTCCCGAAGATCACCGACACCCACTGGCTGCAGGTGGGGCTCGTGGGCGCGGTGTTCCTCGGCACCTACGGCGTGCTGTTCGCCGTGCGCTTCGTGCTCTTCGACCGGGTCTTCCGGCGCAGCCGCTCGCGCCGCCAGGTGCCGACGACCACGCGCAGGTAGCGGTACCCGTACACGAGGTTGCCGCCCTTCTTCGACTCCCCCTGGTTACGGCGCAGCATCGTCAGCGGCACCTCGCGGACGCGGTGACCGCGCGCGAGCACGCTGATCAACAGCTCCGCCGACTGGTACTGGGGCTGACGCAGCTTGACGCGGCGGGTGAGCTCGGCCCGCATCGCGCGGAACCCGAACGAGGTGTCGGTGACGCGGGTGCCGGTGAGCGCGCTGACCAGCCACGCGAACACCGTGGTGCCGACGCGGCGGGTCAGGTCGGAGTTCTCCGTACGGCCGAGCGCGCGCGAGCCGGTGACGAAGTCGGCCGTCCCGTCGAGCAGCGGCTCGAGGAGGGCGTCGAGGCCGGCGATGTCGTACTGGCCGTCGGCGTCGGTGGTCACGATGTACTGCGCGCCGCGCTCCCTGGCGAGCTGGTAGCCGAGCCGCAGCGCCGCGCCCTGCCCGCGGTTGCGCGGCGCGCGACACGCGTAGGCGTCGTGCTTGAGCGCGACGTCGTACGTCTCGTCGGCGCTGCCGTCGTCGACGACGAGGGTGTCGACGTCGAGGCCGCGGCACTCGCGCGGGATCTCGTCGACGACGGCACCGAGACCGCCGGCCTCGTTGTACGCCGCGATGACCACCACCACGGGGGCGAACCTGGCGTCGCCGTACCTGTCCGCGAACTCGCGCAACGCCTGCGCGTCCGTGGACTCGTCGGACGGCCCACTCGTCTCGGGCAGCAGGGTCGACTCCGTCAGCACCTTCGTCTCCTCCGTTCTCCTGAACATCGCCGTGATCGCCAGCGCACCGGCGACGGGGAACAGCAGGATCGCGGGCAGCTGGTAACGCCACGAGAACTCGACCGCGGCCGCCACCACCAGGGTGATGCAGGGGATGCCCGCGATCAGCGCGATGAGCGCGCGTGCACCGGAGCGTCGTGCCCGGCCGAGGCCGAGCGCGCCGGCGACGGCCGCGAGCAGGCAGGCGCCCACGATCGTCCCCCTGGTGAACCCGACCTTCTGGTAGTCGACGAGGAAGGCGGCGAGGTCGGGCTGCACCCGGCGCTCACCTCCGCCCCACCGCTCGATGTGCTTCGTGACGTCGTACGAGTGCTGGTACTCGCCCGGCGGGAACCGCCACCGGTCGACCGACGGCTCGCCCGGCAGTGTCTCCTTGCTCCACCAGAAACCGCGCAGGAAGTCGAACGCCACGGCCTGCACCAGGTCGAGCGGCTGGTGCCTGATGATGCGGCGGGTCCACTCGGCGACGGCGGCGTTGTTGGACACGCCGGGCGGCGGCTCCAACCGCGTCACGGGGCGCTGCTTGTTCCAGTGGTACCAGTCGGGGCCGTGCCGCCGGTCCTCCGGCGGCGTGTCCTCGCACAGCACGCGCTGGTAGTCGGGCATCGTCAGCCCGCGGCAGTCGGCGAACGGCGCCACGCGTGAGTACGTCGCCATCACGTCGGACCTGGTGATGCGGAACTGCCCCGGGTACCAGGCGTTGTAGTACGTGGCGTACGCGAGGAGCGGGACGGCGTACGCGACGAGCAGCACGGCCACGGTGGAGAGCCGGCGGCGCCGGTTGTCGCCGGTCAGCAGCAGGTAGCCCACCGCGACGACGACGCAGACGAGGCCGACGAGGCGCGACACCCCGGCTGCGCCGAGCACGCCACCGGCGAGGCCGGCGACCACGGGACCGGGGTTGCGGCGGGCGAGCAGCAGGATCGCGCCGAGCAGCAGCGCCTGGAACAGCGTGTCGGACATGATCAGCTGCTCGATCTGCAGCTGGTACGCGTCGAGCAGCACCGGCGCGGTCGCCAGCGCGGCGAGCCACGGCCAGGCGCCCCACCGGCGCAGCAGCGTGTACGCGCCGACGGCGATCAGCACGCCGAGCACATGGTTGGCGATCGGCGCGGCGACGAGTGTCCGCGCGACGCGCAGGACGGGACCGAGCAGGAGGAACGTGTAGCCGAGCGGGCTGGTGCCGCCGGGGTCGGGATCGTCGATGGCGCCGAGGTAGCGCACCGAGTCGACGAAGAACAGCGACGGCAGGTACGCCAGCGTCGCCACCACCCGCAGCGCGATGCCCGCGGCGAGGAGCGTGAGGAAGAGCCAGTGCCGCCCGACCCACCTACCGACCGCACGTGCCATCCGTCGTGCGTCGGGGCTGGGTCGGGTGTCCCTCATGTGGCGGCGGCCGCCCGGAAGTCGTCCCAGACGGTGGCGAGTCCCGCCTCGAGGTCGTACGCGGGGGCGTAGCCGCGCGCGACCGACCTGCCGATGTCGACGACCACGGCCGGCATCTCGCCCGGCTTGGCCGCGACGTGACGCACCGGGATCTCGGCGCCGGTCACCGCGCGGGCGGCGGCCACGAGCTCGTTGACCGTGACCGACCGGCCTGCGCCGACGACGGCGGTGCCCTCGAGGTCTCCGGCGAGCGCGAGGCGCACGCCCTGGACGGCGTCGTCGACGTGGACGAGATCGCGCCGCTGCTCGCCGTCGCCGTAGACCTCGACGCCGCCGCCGTCGAGCGCGGCGCGCATCAGGCGCGGCACGAAGCTGTCCTTCTCGCCCATGCCCGGGCCGTAGACGTTGGTGAACCGCAGCGCGCAGGTGCGCATGCCGTAGGCGCCGGCGTGGCCCGCGAGCAGCATCTCGCCCGCCGCCTTCGTGGCGCCGTACGGCGAGAGCGGATGCAGCGGGACGTCCTCGGTGATGGGTTCTGCGCCACGGTCGCCGACGACGGCGTTGGTCGACGCGAACACGAACGTGCCGACGTCGCGCTGCCTGGCCAGCTCAAGCAGCGCGCAGGTGAGGTCGACGTTCATCCGGATGCAGACGTCGGGTTCCTCGACCGAGCGCAGGACCGAGGTGAACGCGGCGAGGTGGACGACGGCGTCGATATCGTCGGCGAAGGCCTTCTCCCTGGTGCCGGGGTCGAGCAGGTCGCCGGGCACGTGGCGCACCGCGGCGTCGGCGGGCTCGCGCAGGTCGGCCACGACGACCTCGTCTCCGCGGCGGCGGAGCTCTTCCACGACCCGGCTTCCGATGAAGCCGGCGCCGCCGGTCACCAGCACGCGCCGAGGAGGAGGGGAGGCCGACGTACTGCTCGTGGGCATCTGGAGGGCTCCCGAGGAAGACTACGGTCGGCTGCCGGTCAGTCTAGTGCGTGCCCGCTCTCCGCCGACTTCACATGGCACTACCGGGCGTTGCGCCACCTCACATGGCACTACCTGGTCTAATGCCCCTTGTGCCCCGGTTCGTCGCCGGTAGTGCCATGTGAGGTACGGGACGAGCCGGTAGTGCCATGTGAGGTGGCGGGACGCGCCGGGATGTCAGAGCCAGCCGCGGGTCTCGGCCACCCGGGCGGCCTCGGCCCTGGTGCGCGTGCCGGTCTTGCCGATGGCGCTGGACAGGTAGTTGCGGACGGTGCCCTCGGAGAGGAACAGCAGCCGCGCGATGTCGGCGACGGTGCCGCCGTCGCGTGCGGCGACGAGCACGTCGTGCTCACGGCCGGTGAGCGGCGACTCGCCGGCGGCCAGCGACGCCGCGGCGAGGTCGGGGTCGACGACCCGCAGGCCCGCGTGGACGCGGCGGATGGCGTCGGCGAGGCGTTCGACCGGGGAGTCCTTCACCATGAAGCCGCTCGCGCCCGCCTCCATCGCGCGGCGCAGGTAGCCGGGACGCCCGAACGTCGTGACGACGAGGACGCGGCAGGCGGGGAGGGTCTCCCGCAGCGCGCCCGTGACCGCGATCCCGTCGAGCCCCGGCATCTCGACGTCGAGCAGCGCGACCTGCGGATCGGTCTCGCGCGCGAGCGCCACGACGTCGTCACCGCGTGCGGCCTGGGCGACGACGTCGATGTCGTCCTCCAGGGACAGCAGTGCCGCCATCGCGCCGCGGACGAGGTTCTGGTCGTCCGCGAGCAGCACTCTGATGACGTCGCTCACGTGTATCCCCCCGCGCCCGCCTCGTCGCTCCCCTCCGGCAGGCGCCGCGGGACGTCGCGAGTGGCGCGGCCGGCGTCGCGACCCCTACCTCCGGCTCGCTCCTCCGCTCCTGCGCTCACCCCGCCTCCGCCTCGATCCGTCGCTCGGGGACGACGACCCGCAGCCGGAAGCCGCCGGGCAGGTCGGCCGTGGCCGTCAGGGTGCCGCCGAGTGCGCCGACACGTTCGCGCAGGCCGGTCAGCCCCGTCCCCGGCTCGGCCGTGCCGCCGCGGCCGTCGTCGATCACCTCGACCGACGTCGACGTCACCTCGACCCGGCACGAGTGCGCCCGGCTGTGGCGTACGACGTTCGTCACGCCCTCGCGCACGACCCAGCCGAACAGCACGCGCAGCTCCCCCGGCACCTCGTCGACGGCGTGCGGCAGGTTCGCGGCGATCCCCGCCGCGGCGAGCACCGACCTGGCCGAAGCGAGCTCGCCGGCGAGGGTGACCTCGCGGTAGCCGGCGACTGTCCGCCGCACGTCCTCCAGCGTCTCGCGGGCGAGCCGCTCGATGTCGGAGACCTCGGGCGCGACGTTCTCCGGCCGTCGCTCGGCGAGCTTGCGCGCGAGCTCCGCCTTCACGATGATCGCGGTGAGGCTGTGGCCGACGATGTCGTGCAGGTCGCGCGAGAACCGCGCGCGTTCGGCGTCGACGGCGAGCGCGGCGAGGTCCTCGTGGGCGCGCCTGATCACCGCCTCCTGACCCTGCATGCGCCTGACCACGAACATCAGGCCCGCCACCGCGGCCATGATGATCCCGAGCTCGACGGAGACGGGTTCGCCGAGCAGCCACGGCAGGATCCAGCTGACCCACATGACCGCCAGGACGGAGAGCTGAGTGGTGGCGAGCGGTGGCCAGACGATGATCGCGCCGGCGACGGCGAAGATGACGTACGTGGCGGCCGAGGTGCCGACGAACGAGGTCATCACCAGCGCGATGGCGAGCAGGAGCACGGGGAGCAGCGCCAGTCCCCGCCGCCGGGCGCAGTGCATCCGCGCGAACCCGGCGTAGATGGTGGACCCGTAGGTGAAGACGAAGACGGCACTCAACGCCAGGCCGACGACACGCTCCCAGGTCGGGTGCGGGGCACCGAGCAGCTCGCTGAGCGGGTCGATGAGGTAGAGCAGCCAGACGCAGGAGAGCACCCAGCCGAACCGCCGGCCGGGATGCTTGGGCATCACGACCGACGGACGCGTCTCCTGCGGTTCCACGGTCATCGGCAGCACCGTACCCGCTGCTAGGCTCGCGCCGTGTCGGCGCGGAAGCGCCAGGCCGCGAACGCCGCGAACAGCACGCCCCAGAGCGCGAGCACGCCGACGCCCGTCCACCCGAACCCGGGTGCTCCCATCGCGGCGCGACCTGCCATGCCGAGCCAGTACGACGGGATGACGTGGGCGATCTGCGCCATCAGGTGCGGCATGACCTCGACGGGGATCCACAGGCCACCGAGGATCGACATCCCGAAGAACGTGATCATCGTCACCGGCTGCACCAGGTCGACGTTGCCGACGTACCCGATGCCCACGCCCAGCAGCACGAACGGGATGACCGCGAGCCAGGTCGCACCGACCGCGAGCAGCCAGTGCTCCCACGGCATCCGTACGCCGGACGCGAACCCGACGGCGTACACGACGACCAGTGACACGAGCGTCACCAGCCAGGCCACGATGCCCTTCGCGACGACGTACGCCGTGGACGGGAGCCCGGTGAGGCGCAGCTGCCGGTTCCAGCCGAGCTTGCGCTCCATCGCGATGTTCGCCGCAGAGAAGACCGAGGCTCCGATCGCTCCGTACGCCGCCATGCTCACCAGGATGTAGGCCGACGCACCGATGCCGCCGAGCCTGCCGCCGCCGGTCTGGCTGAACACGAGGAACAGCACCGCGGGCATCGCGATGGTGAAGATCGCGGTGCGCGGGTTGCGCAGCACGCGCATGATCTCGAGCCGGATGTACTGGGCGTTCACGCGTCGTCTCCACTCGTCAGAGTCAGGAATGCCTCGGTCAGGTCGGCGCCGGACACCTCGATGTGCCGTACGTCGCGGTGCTGCTCGAGCAGTGCGTACAGCGCGGCGTCGGAGTCCGAGCACCGCAGCTCGACGGACGTCCCGTGCCGGCTCACCGACTCGACTCCCGGCAGCGCGGCGAGCCGGTCGGCGTCGACGTCGGCCAGCGTCGCCCTGATGACGCGCATCGTGCCGATGGCCTTGAGCTCGGTCGCCGACCCGTCGGCGACGATGCGCCCACGGCGGATCATCACGATGCGGTCGGCCTGCTCGTCGGCCTCCTCCAGGTAGTGCGTGGCGAAGAGGACGGTCTTGCCGGCCCGCGCCTCTGCGCGCATCGACGTCCAGAACGCGACCCGCGACGCGACGTCCATGCCCGCGGTGGGCTCGTCGAGGACGACGAGCTCCGGGTCGGGAACGATCGCCATCGCGAACCGCACCCGCTGCATCTGCCCGCCGGAGAGCTTGCCCGCCTTCCGCTTGGCCAGGTCGGCGATGCCGGCCCGTTCGAGCGTCTCCCCGACCGGCAACGGCGATTTGTGCAGCGACGCGACGAGAGCGACGACCTCCTTGACGGTGACGTCGGGGAGGAGCTGCCCGAGCTGGAGCATCGCCCCGACGTGTCCCCCACCGACCGCCGCCTGCGGCGCCAGGCCGAAGATCTCGGCGGTCCCGGCGTCGGGTCTGGAGAGGCCGAGCATCATGTCGATCGTGGTGGACTTGCCCGCACCGTTGGGTCCGAGCAGCGCCACCACCTCTCCCGGCGCGATGGTGAGGTCCACGCCGTCGACGGCGACCGCGCTGCCGTACGCCTTGCGCAGTCCCGTCAGTGCGACGGCGACGCCGCCGGCCGCGTGCGGCGGGGCGTCGATCGTGAGCGTGTCGTTGGTCATGGCCACCACGATGCCGCCGTGACGGCGACGTGGGCAGTGATGCGCGTACGGCCCCGGCCGTGACATCTGTCAGGGGCGCGCGGAGCGCGGGTCAGAAGAGGACGGACATGAAGCGGCCGTTCTCGACGAAGCCGGCCCTGCGGTAGGCGGCGCGCGCCGGCGCGTTGTAGTCGTTGACGTACAGGCTCACCGCGGGCGCGATCGAGCGCATCGCCTCGGTGACGACGGCGGCGATGCCGGCGGCCGCGATGCCCCGGCCGCGGTGCGACGGGGGCACCCAGACGCCCTGCACCTGGCAGGCGCGCCTGGTGACCGCCGCGATCTCCGCCTTGAAGATCACCGTGCCGCCCTCGATCCGCGCGAAGCCCCTGCCCTGCCGAACGAGCTCGGCGACGCGTGACCGGTAGAGCGTTCCGCCGTCGCCCGCGACCGGGGAGAGGCCGACCTCCTCGGTGAACATCGCCACACAGGCGGGCAGCACGATCTCGACCTCGTCCTCGCGCACGCGCCGGACTGCCGGGTCGCCGGCGTGCGGCGGTGGCCGGGTGGCGACCATGTGCGGCTGGGAGCGTACGGCACGCGCCGTGCCCCACGACGGTTCGAGCAGCCGCCAGAGCGGGTCGACGGCGTCGGCGGGACCGACGATCGACGAGCAGCGACGCCCCTGCCGCCTGGCGCGGTCGGCGAACGCGTGGACGGCCGCCTCCGTCGCCTGGACGGGCACGAGGTTGGCCCCGGCGTAGCAGATCGAGACGAGCTCACCGCGTTCGGCGTAGCCCCAGAGCTCGGCGCCGAGACGCCAGGGGTCGAGGCCGCAGAGGGCGACCCGGGAACCCACGAAGACGTCGGTGACCGGATCGCGGTCGAGGAGGTCGGTGACGGCCGGGAGGTCGCGGTCGTCGAGGACGCGGAGCGGGGAGGTCCGGAGCACGCACCCCACCCCTTCCGCAGAGTCTCCCGTAAGACCTTCGCGCTCCTAGGAGACCGTCACCTCTGGTGGGCCCGAGCTTACGCCGTCGGCGTCCATCTGCTCGGCGATCCGCATGGCCTCCTCGATGAGGGTCTCGACGATCTCGGCCTCCGGCACGGTCCTGACGACCTCGCCCTTGACGAAGATCTGGCCCTTGCCGTTGCCCGACGCGACGCCGAGGTCGGCCTCCCGCGCCTCGCCAGGCCCGTTGACGACACAGCCCATCACGGCGACGCGGAGCGGCACCTCCATGCCCTCGAGGCCGGCGGTCACCTCGTCGGCGAGCGTGTAGACGTCGACCTGCGCGCGTCCGCAGGACGGGCACGACACGATCTCGAGCTTGCGCGGCCGGAGCCCGAGCGACTCGAGGATCGCGGAGCCGACCTTGACCTCCTCGACCGGAGGGGCGGACAGCGACACCCTGATCGTGTCGCCGATGCCCTCGGCGAGCAGCGCGCCGAACGCGGTCGCCGACTTGACCGTGCCCTGGAACGCCGGCCCGGCCTCGGTGACGCCGAGGTGGAGCGGGTAGTCGCAGCGGCTCGACAGCAGCCGGTACGCCTGCACCATCACGACCGGGTCGTGGTGCTTCACGGAGATCTTGATGTCGTGGAAGTCGTGCTCCTCGAAGAGCGACGCCTCCCACAACGCCGACTCGACGAGCGCCTCCGGCGTGGCCCTGCCGTACTTCTGCATCAGCCGCGGGTCGAGCGACCCCGCGTTGACGCCGATCCTGATCGGGGTGCCGTGGTCCTTCGCCCCGGCGGCGATCTCGGCGACCTTGTCGTCGAACTTCCTGATGTTGCCCGGGTTGACGCGTACCGCCGCGCAGCCCGCCTCGATCGCGGCGAAGACGTAGCGCGGCTGGAAGTGGATGTCGGCGATGACCGGGATCTGGCTGTGCCGCACGATCTCGGGCAGCGCATCGCTGTCGTCCTGGCTCGGCACGGCCACGCGGACGATGTCGCAGCCCGACGCGGTCAGCTCGGCGATCGACTGCAGCGTCTTGTCGACCTCGGTGGTCTTGGTGACGGTCATCGACTGCACCGAGATCGGGGCGCCGCCGCCCACGGGCACCGCACCGACCATGACCTGGCGGGTCTTGCGGCGCCCCGCCAGTGTGGCCGGCGGCAGCTCCGGCATACCGAGGTTGGTGGTCATCTCTCCAGTATCTCGATCATCGGCTCAGAACGGGCTCGCCAGCGGGTTGACGATGTCGGCCGCGATGAGCAGCACGCCGAGGCCGACGAGCAGGATGAACACCACGTAGGTGGCCGGTAGCAGCTTGGTCATGTCGACCGGGCCCGGGTCGGGACGGCCGCGCTTGCGGGCGATGAACGCCTTGATCCGCTCCCAGAACAGGACGGCGATGTGACCGCCGTCCATCGGCAGCAGCGGCAGCAGGTTGAAGACGCCGATGAAGACGTTGATGCCCTGCAGCATGTCGATCATCGCGGACGCCTTGGCGCGGGTGGGCTCATCGGAGCCGAACAGCGACCCGGCCATGCGACCCGCGCCGACCACGCTGCCCACCTGTCCGCCCTGGGTCTCGCCGCGCTCCGGGGAGAACAGCTGCGGGATCGCGCCGGGGATCTTCACGAGCGTCTGGAAGATCAGGCCGATCTCGCGTACGAACACCTGCCCCGTCATGACGACGGCCTCGCCCGGGCTCCACGTCTGGTAGCCCTCGACGCGCTCGCCCGCCGTGACGCCGAGGAACCCGACGCGGCGACCGGTCTCGGAATCGGTGATCGTGGCCAGCGTGACCGGGATGTCGATGGTCTTGCCGCCGCGTTCGACGGTGACCGTGACCCGGTCGCCGCCGCGTGCCTTCAGCTGGTCGGTCAGCTGCTTCCACGAGGTCACCTGCCGGCCCTCGAAAGCCGTGACGCGGTCGCCCGGCTTGATCCCCCCGAGCGCCGCGGGCGACTTGGCGGCGCCCTCCTCGCAGCCGCCGGCGGTGGACGTGGGCACGCAGGTGGAGACCCGGGCCATCTCGAGCGTCTGGCCCTTGATCGGCACGCCGACGCCCATCATCAGCACCATCAGCAGCACGATGCCGATGACGAAGTGGGTCAGCGAGCCGGCGACGAGGACCAGGAACCGCTGCATCGGCTTCGCCCGCCAGAACGCCCGCGGCTGGTCGACGGGGTCGAGCTCCTCGAGCGGGGTCATGCCGAGGATGCGGACGTACGCACCGGCGGGGATGACCTTGAAGCCGTACTCGGTCTCGCCACGCTTGAACGACCAGATGCGGGGACCGAAGCCGATGAAGAACTCGGTCGCCTTCATGCCGAACCGGCGGGCGAAGAAGAAGTGGCCCCACTCGTGGCAGGCGATGGAGATGACGAGGGCGACCACGAAGATGGCGATGCCCACCCCGCCCAGCACAAGGAAGTTGGACATCTCTACCGGCTACCCCTGTCTCCTCGGACTGCGCTGCTGTCTGATCGGCTGTCTGATCGAATGCCCGCGATCGTACGGGCCTGTTCTCGCGCCCAGCCGTCGGCGGCGAGTACCGCCTCGACGGTGAGCTCGCCGGCCCCGCCCTGGTCCGAGCGAGCCCGCTCGGACTCGTCGTGGGCGGCCACGACCCGCTGTACCGTATCGACGATACCGAGGAACGGCAGCCGGTGGTCGAGGAAGGCCCGCACGCATTCCTCGTTGGCCGCGTTGTAAACGGCGGGGTAGGTGCCGCCGAGCTCCCCCACCTCCCGCGCGAGCCGGATGGCGGGGAACGCCTCGTCGTCGAGCGGCAGGAACTCCCAGGTGTGGGCCGTGGTCCAGTCGACGGGCCGTGCCGCGTCCGCCACCCGGTGGGGCCAACCGAGCGCCAGGGCGATCGGGAGCCGCATGTCCGGCGGCGAGCACTGCGCCAGCGTGGAGCCGTCGACGAACTCGACCATCGAGTGGACCATCGACTGCGGGTGGACGACCACCTCGATGCGGTCGAACGGGATGTCGAAGAGCAGGTGGGCCTCGACGACCTCCAACGCCTTGTTGACGAGCGTCGCGCTGTTGACCGTGATCACCGGCCCCATCTGCCAGGTGGGGTGGGCCAGCGCCTGCTCGGGGGTCACGTCGGTCAGCTCCTCGCGGCGGCGGCCGCGGAACGGTCCGCCGCTGGCGGTCACGACGAGCTTGCGCACCTCGTGGCCGTCGCCACCGCGCAGGCACTGGGCGAGGGCGGAGTGCTCGGAGTCGACGGGCACGATCTGCCCGGGCGCGGCGAGATCGCGGACGAGCGACCCGCCGACGATCAGCGACTCCTTGTTCGCCAACGCGAGGATGCGTCCGGCCCGCAACGCTGCGAGCGTCGGACGGAGGCCGGCGGCGCCGTCGACCGCGTTGAGCACGACGTCGCACGGCCACTCGGCGAGCTCGGCGACGGCCTGGGGTCCCGCGAGGATCTTCGGCAGCCGGTACTCGCCGCGCGAGTACCCGCGGCGCTGCGCCTCCGAGTACAGGGCGAGCTGGACGTCCTGGACGGCCGTCGGCCGCGCGACGGCCACGATGGCGACCCCGAGGTCGAGCGCCTGCCGGACGAGCAGCTCGGGGTTGCCGCCGCCCGCGGCGATGCCGACGACGCGGAACTTGTCCCGGTTGTCCGCTACGACCTCGAGCGCCTGGGTGCCGACCGAACCGGTGGAGCCGAGGACGACGACGTCGCGACGGGGCGCAGAGGGAGGCACGCGCCCATTGTTCCGCACCGCGTGTCGAGCCGGGCCGGGGCCCATATCAGCAGCGTGCGACGCCGCCGACACCGACTGTCCCCCGCTTCCGGGCCATGCCACACAGGGCTACCCTGCTCTTCAGGGGGACGGCGTTATGGGGCGCGCTGCCGTGCACATCTTCCTACCGTCGTCGGGAGTCAGTCCGTTGTCGCGCACCGCTTGGCGGCACGAGGCCATACGCGCCTGCGCTACACGCGACCCCGTCCAGGTCGAGAAGGTCCTGCGGACCTACACCGAGCTGTCCACCGGCACCGCACCCGACGCGCTCAAGATGTTCCTCGTCCGCTGGCTGAAGCCGCCCGACTGGCCGCTCCTGCGTGGGCTCGCCGACAGCGAGGACGCCTCGGCGCGGCAGGTGGCGGCGCTGCTCGTCCCGTCCGCCTGGCTGGTCAGGGCCGCCGCCGCGGAGGCCAGGCTGCGCAAGCTCGCACGCGACGAGTCCCCCGCGGTCCGCGACTGGGTGGCGCTCGCCATCGCCGACCTGGTGACCTCGTACGCCGACGGCGCCGACGTCGTCAGGCGCTGGGCCCAGCACTCGCTCATCGAAGCGCGGCGGGCGGCCGCCGTCGGCACCGGCTGGGCGGCCGCGTCCGCCGACACCGCCACCGCGCGGCGCCTGCTCGACGCGCTGACCCCGATGATGTCCGACGGCACCGAGGAGGTCCGCTACGTCCTCGCGCCGGTGGCCATCGGCGACGGCATGCTGCGCTACCACCCGGACCTCACCCTGGCCTGGCTCGCCGCACTCGCCACGGCGCCGGAGCCGCAGACCAGGTGGGGCGTCGCCCGGGCACTCGGCTGCCGGGCGGCACGCGTGCACCAGGAAGCGGCGTGGCGGGTGCTCGCCCCGCTGGTGGAGGACGACGAGCAGGAGGTCCGCCAGGCCGCCAGGCTGGCCGCCGCGTCCCTCAGCCCCTCGATGTTCTGACCCGGGCTCGGTCGGGACCGCGTCGGGAGTTGATCACGTTAACCCAGCGAACAGGGACTTCACCTCGTGCAGGGACGAGGTGAAGTCGACGTTGATCACGTTAACGTGATCAACGTCGACACCTCAGCGCGAGCGCCTCAGCGGGCGGGTGGGCCGACCTTGCAGTGGCGGCGGACGGCGTCGAGGTTGAGCAGGGCGGCGGCGGCGATGGCGGCGAACAGGCCGACGAAGTGGACGACCACGCCCGAGCCGATGTAGTAGGCCTCGAGCACGCCGAACGCGCCGACGGAGGCGAGCGCGGCGCCCCACGGACCGCGGCGGCGGGTGAGCAGGAGCAGGCCGAACGTCACCCACGCGACTCCGCACGCCGCCTGCGCGATCGCGAGGAACAGCGGGTCGCCGCCGAGCACCAGGACACCGATGTTGCCCCCGTCGAGGTAGCCGAGCACCGCGGTGATCGCGTTGGTCGCGCCCGCGCCGACGAGCAGGGCGACCGCGGCGAGCACGAACAGGAGGCTGCCGGGCGGCTGTGCCGGCCGGTTCGCGGTGGCCGCGGGCGGAGCCATGGGCGGAGCCATGGGCGGAGCCATGGGCGGAGCCATGGGCGGAGCCATGGGCTGCTGCTGCGGTGGGAGCGCCGGTGCCGTGGTCGGGTACGCGCCGGGTGCGGGCGGGGGGCCGCCCTGGAACGGTGGCCCCGGCGGGTAGCCCTGCCCGTAGCCGGGGACGTAGCCCTGACCGCCGGGGTACGGCGCCTGGGGTCGCCCCGGCGACGGCGGGCCCTGCGGCGGCATCGGCCGCTGCGGCTGCCCTGGTCCTTGTCCGTACACGCGCCCTCCTCCCGGCGGACCAGCCTACGCGGCCGGAGCCGTGCGGACGGGGTGGCCCGCCGCGGCGAGCGTCGCCTTGACCTCGCCGATCCGGAACCGCCCGAAGTGGAACACGGTCGCGGCGAGCACCGCGTCGGCGCCGGCGGCCACGGCCGGCGGGAAGTCGGCGAGCCCGCCCGCCCCGCCACTGGCGACGACGGGCACCGACACCACAGACCTGATCGCGCGGATGAGCTCGAGGTCGTAGCCGTCGCCGGTGCCGTCGGCGTCCATCGAGTTCAGCGTCACCTCGCCGGCGCCGAGCTCGGCCGCACGCGCCGCCCACTCGACCGCGTCGATGCCGGTGCCGCGGCGGCCGCCGTGGGTGGTCACCTCGAAGCCGGACGGTGTGCCGGGTGCGCGGCGTACGTCCATCGACAGCACGACACACTGCGACCCGAAGCGCTCGGCGGCCTCGCGCAGCAGCTCGGGCCGCGCGACCGCACCGGTGTTGACCGTCACCTTGTCGGCGCCCGCACGGAGCAGCCGGTCGACGTCGGCGACCTCACGCACGCCGCCGCCGACGGTCAGCGGGATGAACACCTGCTCGGCCGTGCGGCGCACCACGTCGTACGTGGTCGAACGGTCCTGGGCACTCGCGGTGATGTCGAAGAAGACGAGCTCGTCGGCCCCCTCGGCGTCGTAGACCCGGGCGAGCTCGACCGGGTCACCGGCGTCGCGCAGGTCGGTGAACCGCACGCCCTTGACGACCCGCCCGGCGTCGACATCGAGGCAGGGGATGACTCTCACGGCAACCGTCACGGGCGCTCGAGCTCCTCCGGTACGGACACGGGCAGGCCGAGGCGTTCGCGGATCGTGCGCTGGACGGCGCCCCGCTCGGCACGCGCGTCGACGGTCACGACGAACTCCTTGCGCTGGAAGAGCTCGAGCACGGGGTTGGTCTTGCCGTGGTAGTCGCGCAGCCGCGCCGCGAGTGCCTCCTCGGTGTCGTCCTCGCGGGTCACGAGCTCGCGGCCGCAGACGTCGCACCGGTCGTCGACCTCCGGGTGGTGCGCGATGAGGTTGTAGTCCATGCCGCAGCCGGCGCACAGCCGCCGCGCGAGCACGCGGCGGCGCACCTCGTCGTCGGGCAGGTCGAGGTGGATGACACCGTCGATGTCGTAGCTCTCCAGGAAGAACTCCGCCTGCCGCGCGTTGCGCGGGAACCCGTCGACGATGAAGCCGTAGTTCCAGTCGTGCTGGTCGAGCCGTTCCCGCACGACGGACTCGACCATGTCGTCGTCGACGAGCTCCCCGGCCGCCATGATGCGACGCACCTGCGCGCCGAGCTTGGTGTGGCTCTGCACGTGCCAGCGGAAGATGTCACCCACACTCATGTGCACGAGGTCGAAGTCCCTGGCGAGCAGCGCGCTCTGCGTGCCCTTGCCGCTGCCCTGGACACCCATGATCACGTACTTGCGCATGGTCCCGCCTCCCTCGTCATGCCACGGCCGCCAACGCCTCGGGCAGGGTGAACGCGCCCGCATACAGCGCCTTGCCGACGATCACGCCCTCGACGCCGTCGGCGGCGAGCGTCGACAGGGCGCGCAGGTCGTCGAGCGTCGCGACGCCGCCGCTCGCCACCACCGGCTTGCCCGTGGCGGCGCAGACCTCGCGGAGCAGGTCGACGTTGGGCCCGCGCAGCGTGCCGTCCTTCGTCACGTCGGTGACGACGTATCGCGCACACCCGTCGCGCTCGAGGCGCTCGAGCACCTCGAAGAGGTCGCCGCCCTCCCGCGTCCAGCCGCGGGCGGCGAGGGTGCGGCCGCGGACGTCGAGCCCGACGGCGATCCTCGGCCCGTACTCGGCGATCGCGGCGGCGCACCACTGCGGCTGCTCGAGCGCCGCCGTGCCGAGGTTCACCCGCGTGCACCCGGTCGCCAGGGCGGCCACGAGGCTCTCGTCGTCGCGGATGCCGCCGGACAGCTCCACCTGGACGTCGAGGCCGGCGACGACCTTCGCGAGCAGGTCGCGGTTGGAGCCGCGCCCGAACGCCGCGTCGAGGTCGACGAGGTGGATCCACTCCGCACCCTGTTCCTGCCACGCCTGGGCGGCGAGGTGCGGGTCGCCGTACGACGTCTCGGTGCCGGCCTCCCCCTGCACCAGGCGCACGGCCTGGCCGTCCGCGACGTCGACGGCGGGCAGCAGCTCGATGGGCACGTGGGTCCTCTCGGTCGGGTCTGGTGTCCTGGCGGGACGGTCAGCTCAGGGTGGCGACCCAGTTGCGCAGCAGCCGCGCACCCGAGTCGCCGGACTTCTCCGGGTGGAACTGCACTGCCGACAGCGGGCCGTTCTCCACCGCCGCGACGAACCGCTCGCCGTGCTCGGCCCACGTGACCAGAGGGGTCCGGTATCGGTCGCCCGGCAGGTCGAGCTGCCGCGCAGCGTAGGAGTGCACGAAGTAGAAGCGCTCGCCGGCGCCGATGCCGTCGAACAGCCGCGAGCCCTCGGGAGCGGTGACGGTGTTCCAGCCCATATGCGGGAGCACCTTGGCGTCGAGGCGCTCGACGACGCCCGGCCACTCCCCGCAGCCCTCCGTCTCGACGCCGTGCTCGACACCGCGCTCGAAGAGGACCTGCATGCCGACGCAGATGCCGAGCACGGGCCTGCCAGCCGCGAGCCGGCGCCCGACGAGCTGGTCGCCGCGCACCTCGCGTATCCCTCGCATGCACGCCGCGAACGCCCCGACGCCAGGCACGACCAGGCCGTCGGCGTCCATCGCCCTCGCGAAGTCGGCCGTCACCTCGACGTCGGCGCCCGTACGTGCCAGCGCCCGCTCCGCCGACCGCAGGTTGCCCGACCCGTAGTCGAGCACGACAACGGTGCTCATTCTCTCCCGCCCCTCGTGCTCGTGATGCCCACCTTCGACCGGCCGACGCCGAGCCAGGCCGCGAGCACGGCAACACCGGTCGCGATGACCGCGAACACGGCGGTGCCCCACGACCCCTCGCGGAACGCCTGCACCCACACGAACAGCGCGAAGCACGCGAGACCGAGCGCGACGATCCGCAGCGTACGGCTGTTGTCGCGGCGCTTGACCGGGACGGGCTCCAGCACCAGGTAGTCGGCGTCCGCGCCCTCGTGCGCCTCGGACGTCGCCGTCCCGACGAGGTACGGGGGCAGCGCGAGCAGTCCCGCCAGCCGGCGGTGCCGCACGACCTCGTCGACCTCGGCGTCGCGCACCAGCACCTCGGCGAGCTCGTCGCCGAGGTCGAGACGCCCGCACGCCTTCGCGAGCACCTCCGCGTCGCCGCCCTCGCTCAGCAGGTCCTCGCCGGTCCACTCGCCGGGCCGCGAGACGTAGTAGCCGGTCGCCTTGCCGTGGTCGAACAGGTCGTAGCCGAGCACCCGGCCCTCGAAGACGCTCACGAGCACGACCGTGGAGTCGACCCGGTCGGACAGGCGCAGCGCGACGGACGACGGCGGCTTGCGGTCGGCGCCGACGAGCCCGTACCCGTCGCCGTCGAGGAACACCCCGCACCACTCGCCCGCCTGCGGTCCCACCACGCCGGGGATGCCGGCGACCTCGAGCACGCCCACCGTCTCGTCGACCGGCGCGCGTACCGCGAGGTTCACGTACGTGGTCGCCACTAGTGTCTCGCGTCAGAGGTTGTTAGCCGCTGCCGGCGTCCAGGTGGGTGCATCGCAAGGCGGAGGTGAGCCCTCGTACTGGGCGTACTTGGGCTCTGCCGACAACGCAGCGAGGTGCCCGCCTGGGCGTCGGCAGGGGCGCACGTATCTCTCACGCGGGACACTAGCTCACGATCCCAGCACGCCCTTGGTGCTCGGCACGCCGACCACCCGCGGGTCGCGGCTGACCGCGTCACGCAGGGCCCGCGCCACCGACTTGAACTGCGCCTCGTGCACGTGGTGCGCGTTGCGTCCGGAGAGCACGCGGACGTGCAGGCAGATCTGCGCGTTGGCGACGATCGACTCCCAGACGTGCTGGGTCAGCGTGACGTCGTACGTGCCGATCATCGCGGCGCGGGTCTCGAGCTCCTCGTGCACGAGGTACGGCCGGCCGGACAGGTCGACCGCGGTCTGGCACAGCGCCTCGTCGAGCGGCACGAGCGCGTCGCCGAACCTGCGGATGCCCGACCGGTCGCCGAGCGCCTCGCGCAGAGCCAGGCCGAACGCGATCGCGGTGTCCTCGACCGTGTGGTGCGCGTCGATCTCGATGTCGCCCTTGGTGCGCGCCGTGAGGTCGAACCCGCCGTGCCTGCCGAGCTGGCTCAGCATGTGGTCGTAGAACGGCACGCCCGTGTCGACCTCGACGACGCCCGCGCCGTCGAGGTCGAGCTCGACGTGCACGTCGGACTCCTTCGTCGTGCGGTCGACGACCGCTCGACGCCCGTTGTCGCTCACCTGTCGACCTCCTTGAGTGCACTGAGAAATGCGTCGACCTCATCCGGCAGACCGGCCGTGACCCGCAACCAGCCGGCGAGGCCGACGTCGCGGACGAGCACGCCGCGGTCGAGGAGCTGCTGCCACGCGCGCCGCTGGTCGGAGAACCGGCCGGCGAGCACGAAGTTCGCGTCGGAGTCGACGACCTCGAAGCCGAGATCGCGCAACCGCTCGACCATCCGGTCGCGCTCCGCCCGCACCGCGTCGACCGTGCCCAGCAGGTCGCCGGCGTACCTGAGCGCGGCGCGCGCGACCGCCTGCGTCACCGCGGACAGGTGGTACGGCAGCCGCACCAGGTGCAGCGCGTCGACGACCGCGGCGTCGGCCGCGAGGTAGCCGACGCGGGCACCGGCGAGCGCGAACGCCTTCGACATCGTGCGCGTCACGATCAGCCGCGGGTGGTCGGGCAGCAGGGTCAGCGCGCTCGCGGTGCCGGCGCGCGCGAACTCCGCGTACGCCTCGTCGACCACGACCATGCCGGGGGCGACGTCGAGGATGCGCGCCACCGTGTCGAGTGGCAGCGCGGTGCCCGTGGGGTTGTTCGGTGAGGTGAGGAAGACGACGTCGGGACGCTCCGCCGCCACCACCTCGACCGCGCGGTCGGCGTCGATGCCGAAGTCGTCGTCGCGCCACGCGTTGTGCCAGGCGGTGCCCGTGGCGAGCGAGATCAGCCGGTGCATGGTGTACGACGGCTCGAAGCCCAGCGCCGCACGCCCGGGGCCGCCGAAGGCCAGCAGGATCTGCTGGATCACCTCGTTGGAGCCGTTCGCAGCCCAGACCCGCTCGGCCGTCAGGTCGTGACCGAGGTAGGCCGCCAGGTCCTCGCGCAGCCGCGTCGCCTCGCGGTCGGGGTAGCGGTTGAGCGACGCGGCGGCCGCCGCCACGTCGCGCGCCACCTCCGCGACAAGAGCGGCGGGCGGCGGGTGCGGGTTCTCATTGGTGTTCAGGCATACCGGCACGTCGAGCTGCGGGGCCCCGTACGGCGAGAGCCCGCGCAGGTCGTCGCGGAGCGGAAGGTCTTCGAGCTTCATGGCTGGGATTCCTCGGCGGAGTCGGGGTCACTGACGTTCGCGTACCGCGGCCACATGCGCGTGGAGATGCTCGGCCGAGCCGAGCGCGTCGATGTGGTCGGCGACGCCGGCGAGTGCCTCACGCGTGTACTCCACGACGTGGACGCCCTTGAGGAACGACTGGACGGACAGCCCGCCGGTGTGCCGTGCGGTGCCACCGGTCGGCAGGACGTGGTTGGACCCGGCGAGGTAGTCGCCAAGCGGCACCGGCGAGTACTCCCCCACGAATATCGCGCCGGCGTTGCGGACCCGCGCCGCGACGTCACGCGCGTTCGCGGTGAGCACCTCGACGTGCTCCGCCGCCCAGGCGTCGACGACCTCGAGCGCCTGGTCGAGGTCGCGGACGAGCACGAGCGCGGACTGGTTCGCGAGCGACGGCTCGACGAGCGCGCGGTTGGGCGTGTGCGGCACGCGGGCGGCGAGCTCGGCCGCGACGGCGTCGAGCAGCTCGACGGAGTCGGTGACGAGCATGACGGCCGAGTTGTCGGAGTGCTCGGCCTGCGCCATCAGGTCGACCGCGACGTACGCCGGGGTCGCCGACGCGTCGGCGAGCACGCACACCTCGCTCGGGCCGGCCTCGGCGTCGATGCCGACGACACCGCGCAGCAGTCGCTTGGCCGCGGCGACGTAGACGTTGCCAGGCCCGGCGACGAGGTCGACGGGCGCGCACTCGGCCGTGCCGTACGCGAACATGGCCACCGCCTGCGCCCCGCCGACGGCGTAGACCTCGTCGACGCCGAGCAGCGCGCACGCGGCGAGGATCGTGGGGTGCGGCAGTCCGGTCTGCCTGTCGGGCGGTGAGGCGACGGCAGCTGCGTCGACGCCCGCGACCTGGGCCGGCACGACGTTCATCACGACGCTCGACGGCAGCGGCACGAGCCCGGCGGGGGCGTACAGCCCGACCCGGTGGATCGGAACCCAGCGCTCGGTCACGGTGCCGCCCGGCACGACCTGGGTGGCGACGTCGGCGCGGCGCTGTGCCTCGTGGACGATCCGCGCCCGCCTGATCGCCTCGTCGAGGGCGGCACGCACCCTGTCGTCGAGGTCGACCAGCGCCTTCTCCAGCGCCTCGGCCGGCACCCGCGTGGTGGTCAGCTCGACGCCGTCGAACCGCCGGGTCGCGTCGACGACGGCCGCGAGCCCGCGCTGCTCGACGTCCGCGCACACGGGACGGACGGCGTCGAGGGCCGCTTCGACGTCGAGCGCGGCGCGCGGCAGCAGCCCGCGCACCTCGTCGGCGGCGCGCTCGCGGAGGTCGAGACGTCGGATCACCCGGCCGATTCTATGCTGCCCGGTCTAGGCTGACGCCGATGGCAGGCTCAGGGACGCCCGCGACGATCGCCGCCACGCGGGCGCGGATCGCGTTCACGCTGCACGCGTACGAGCACGACGAGAGCGCCGCGTCGTACGGCCTGGAGGCCGCGGCGGCACTCGGGGTGGAGCCCGAGCGCGTGTACAAGACGCTGGTCGCCGAGGTCGACGGCGCGCTCACGGTCGGCGTGGTACCCGTCGACGCCTCGCTCGACCTCAAGGCCCTCGCCCAGGCGGCGGGTGGGAAGAGGGCGACGCTCGCCGACCCGCGGAAGGCCGAGCGCGCGACGGGCTACGTCGTCGGCGGCATCAGTCCGCTCGGCCAGAAGCGCAGGCTGCCGGTGTTCGTCGACGCGTCGGCGTCGTCGTACACCACCGTGTACGTCTCCGCGGGGCGGCGGGGTCTCGACATCGAGCTCGCCCCCGCCGACCTGCTGGCGCTCAGCGGCGGCCGGACCGCCGCCCTCGCCCGCTGACCCGCCGACCGAGCAGCATGGCGCCGACGGTGAGCGCCAGGGCACCCGCACCCACGGCGACGAGGCCGCGCTTGACGCCGCGGACCCGCTCGTTCATCGACTCCCTGTCGTTGACGTGCGGGAACGGCACGTCGGGGACGGGGACGCCGAGGAACGCGCACAGCGGCTCCCAGCCCTCGCGTACCTCGAAGACGAGCAGCCGGTCGCTCGGCACCTCGGCCCGTACCTCGTCGTTGTGCCGCCGGTAGACGCCGAGCGCGTACTCCTTGTCGGCGAACCGGCCGAAGAACGTGCCGTGCCAGATCACGTCGCCCGTCAACGCGTGCATGCCCCGTGCGGGCGGGTAGAGCAGGCCGGCGAACGCCGCGAAGGCGCCCGACATCCCGTAGATCGTCTCGCGCACGCTCTCGTACCAGCGGTCGGGATCGCGGACGCTGAGGATCACCTTGGCGTCGGGGTACGCGCGGACCAGCTCGCGCCAGAACCGCGCGCCCGGCCAGTCGACGGTGGACCGGTAGCCCGCGAAGAGCTCGTCCCAGTCGACCGGGAGCCCCGCGGCGGCCTGCCGCCACACCTGCTTGTGCCGCGGCGTGGCCATCACCTCGGTCATGTGGTAGCACGGCCCGACACCCAGCTGCTCCAACGCCTCCTTGAGCGAGAGCGTGCCGGTGCGGCCGAACCCGGCTCCGACGACCTTCACCTGACGCGCCCGCTTCCTCGCTCACCTCCGGCAGGTGCCGCGACGACGCCCTTCCCCGTCCCACAGGCGTCGCGACCCCTACCTGCGGCTCGTTCGTCAGCTCCTGCGCTCTCCACCACGTGCCTCCCGGTGTCGACTCACCCCGCGTCGGTCGGGCGCGGCAGGATCATCGTAGGCACGGGCGAACGGCGGACGATCTTGTTGGCCCGCGAGCCGAGGAACACCCGCGTGACCATGCCCACAGCGCTCGACCCGAGGGCCAGCACGTCGCCCTCGGTCCAGCCGAGCGTCTCGACCGCGTCGCCCCAGGTGCGGCCACTGACGACGGACGGCTCGACGCCGGCCGGTACGTCCGGCAGCGACGCGAGCGCCTCGCGCTGCGCGGCGACGACCTGCTCGTGCCACTGCGTCAGGACGGTCGCCTCGGCGCGCAGGCCGACCCCTGCCGTGGGTGTCTCGTGCCTGCCGACGAGGAAGCTGGCCACCCGCATCGGGACGCCGAGCCGGCCGGCCAGCGCCGCGGTCGCCGCGAGCACGTCGCGTGCCTCCGGCGTGCCGGCGAACGCACACGTCAACCGCGTGGCGCGGTCGAACGAGCCGGCCGTGAAGCCGCGGGGCGCGAGGAGGAGCGGCACCGGCGAGCTGTGCAGCAGCCGGTCGCTGGTGCTGCCGAGCACGACGCGGCCGAACGGACCGCCGGACGACGAGCCCACGACGAGCGTCGAGGCCCCGTGCTCGGCGACGGCGTCGAGCAGGCCCGCGGGCACCGAGCGCGCGCGTCTGGTGACGAACGTCGCCTCGACGGAGTCGCCGAGCATCTCGCGTGCGTCGGCGAGCGCCCGGTCGGCCTGGGTGCGACGCCACTGGTCGTACTCGGCGTCGACCCGCGCGGAGCTGGGGTAGTTCCAGGGCTCGGGGATCACCGTGCACACGACGAGCGGTTCCCCCGCCGCGGCCGCGAACAGCCGCGCGGCGTCGAGCCCTGCGCGACCGGACTCGACTGGCGGCAGGCTGACGAGGACCGTCATGAGGTGGCCTCCAAAGCGAGCATCGCAGCGAGAACGCCGACGGCGGGTCGCGCGATCACCGCACGTGAGCGAGGAGCGGAGCGGAGGAGGCTGCCGGGAAGCACCGTCATGGGGTGGCCTCATCCGTGGGCTGGGCGAGCCGGGAGTGGCGGCGGGCGTAGGTGACGTAGTAGACCATCGCGACGGCCAACCAGATCGCGAAGGCGACGAGCGTGATCCGGTCCAGGCCGGAGATGAGGTAGAGGCAGGCGGCCACCGCGAGCACGGGCGTGACGGGGTAGCCGGGTACGCGGAAACCGCGTGGCAGGTGCGGGGAGGTGCGGCGCAGGATCATCACGCCGACCGCCACCACGGTGAACGCCGCGAGCGTGCCGACGCTGGTGAGGTCGGCGAGGTAGTCGAGCGGCACCAGCCCCGCGAGGATCGCGACCACGATCGCGACGATGATCGTGTTCTGGATCGGCGTCAGCGTCCGCGCGTCGACCCGGCTGAAGACCGGCGGGAGCATGCCGTCGCGGCCCATCGCGAACAGGATGCGGGTCTGCCCGTACAGCGAGACGAGCGTGATGCCGAAGATGGAGACGACCGCGCCCGCCGCCAGGATGACCGCCGGCCAGCCCGCGCCGGTGACGTCGCGCAGGATCGCCGCGAGGCCGGCCTCCTGTCCCTCGAACCGCTCCCACGGCTGCGCGCCGACCGCTGATACGGCGACGAGGATGTAGACGGCGGTGACGATGACGAGGGCGAGGACGATCGCCATCGGCAGCGTCCGCCGCGGGTCGCGCACCTCCTCGCCGGCCGTCGACACAGCGTCGAGGCCGATGAACGAGAAGAAGATCGAGCCGGCGGCGACACCGACGCCGGCCACGCCGAACGGCGCGAAGTTCGACAGGTTGCCGGACCGGAACCCGGTGAACGCGATCGCCACGAACATCAGCAGCACCGCGACCTTGATGATGACCATCACGGTGTTGACCCGGGCGGACTCGCTCGTCCCCCGGATCAGCAGCAGCGCGCACATGGCGACGAGGAAGACGGCCGGCAGGTTGATGACGCCGCCCGCCGAGGGCGCGAAGGACAGGGCGGTGGGGATGGTGACGCCGACGGTGTCGCCGAGCAGCGAGTTGAGGTACTCCGACCAGCCGACGGCGACGGCCGCGCACGCGACGCCGTACTCCAGCAGCAGGCAGGCTCCCACACCGAACGCGACGATCTCGCCGAGCGTCGCGTAGGCGTACGAGTACGACGATCCCGACACGGGGATGATCGAGGCGAGCTCGGCGTAGCACAGTGCCGTGAGCCCGGCGGTGACGCCCGCGAGCACGAACGACAGGATCACCGCGGGTCCGGCCTCGGGCACGGCCTGGCCGAGGACGAAGAAGATGCCGGTGCCGACGGTCGAGCCGACACCGAACATGGTGAGCTGGAACAGGCCGATCGACCGTCGCAACGTGCCCTTGCTCGCGTCGTCGGCGCCGGTCTCCCTCGCCATCGCGTCGATCGGCTTGCGCCGGAGCACGCTCCGCGAGACCGTCGGTGTCGCCATGGCCAGCCTCCTCAGGTCCTGCGCGTGTGGAGGAGGAGACGCTCCTCCGCGTCGTGACCGCCGGCGACCGAGGGCGTCCGGAGGACGAACACGAGACCGAGCAACCACCACAGCCCGACGATCACCCATTCGTAGGGCCAGATCAGCGCGGCCGGCATGCCCGGGAGGTACAGCACACCGAGACCGAGCGCCAGCACGGCGGCGACGACGCCGACCGGCACGCCGCCACGCACCCGGAAGGGACGTTCCATCGCCGGCTCGCGCACCCGGAGGATGACGAACGAGACCGCGACCATGAAGAACGCGACGACGATGTTGATGCCGCCGGCGTCGACGAGCCAGACGAGCGTCTGCTCACCGAACAGCGGCGCGGCACCGGACAGCACGCCGATGAACAGCAGGGCGTTGCTCGGCGTGCGGAATCGCGGGTGCAGCCGGCCGAACCAGCGCGGCAACATGCCCGAGTGCGCCATCGCGTAGACCAGGCGGCTGGCCCCGATGAGGAAGGCGTTCCAGCTCGTCAGGATGCCGGCGATGCCGCCGAGGACGAGCAGCTGACCCATCAGCCGGCTGTCCCACAGGGCGGCCATCCCGTCGGCGGACGCGAGGTCGGTCTTCACCAGGTCGCTCACCGGCATCGACGTGCCAACGGTCAGCATGATCATGGCGTACCAGACGACGGCCAGCGCGACCGAGACCAGCAGCAGCTGGCCGATCCTCCGCGCCGGCACGTTGATCTCCTCGGCCGACTGCGGGATCACATCGAACCCCACGTAGAAGAACGGCGTCGCGACGAGCACCCCGATGACGCCGAGCGCCCCGCCGGTGAACAGCGGCTCGAGGTGCCCGGGGTCGCCGCCCACGAACGAGCCGGTGAGGAGCGTCAGGCCGCATGCCCCGAGGAAGAGCACGGCGACCATCTGGAACACCGCGGCGGGGCGGACGCCGATGTAGTTGATGACCGTCATGAGGACGGCGCCGCCGATGCCGACGGCCACCCACGTGACGTGCACGTCGCTGCCGGCAACGCTCCACATCCGCCCGGCCAGCATGTCGGGGAACAGGTACAGGAGGGTCTGCGGCAGGGCGACCGCCTCGAACGCCGCGACCGTCACGTACCCGAGTACCAGCGCCCACGAGGTGACGAACGCCGGGCGCGAGCCCATGGCGCGCAGCGCGTAGTTGTGCTCCCCGCCGGCCGTCGGCATCGCCGCGACCAGCTCGGCGTAGGTGAGGCCGACGAACGCGATGACGATGCCGCCGATGACGAACGCCAGCGCCGCGCCGACACTCCCCGCGCCGCCGACGAAATCGCCGGTCCTGACGATCCAGCCGAAGCCGATCATCGCGCCGAACGCGACGGCGATGACGTCTCCGCGGCGAAGGACGCGGGTGAAGCTCGCGGTGTCCTGGCTCATCGGTCCGCCTCGCGCTGGACGATCGTGACGGGCCTGTTCTTAGCACGACCGGCCGCGCGAGCACCAGGGTCAGACCTTGGCGGCGCGCTCCACGAACGGGTCGAGCACGGCGGGACTGCCCGCCGCGATCAGCGGCACGCCGCTCGCGGTGTCGATCCACCCCGCGACGCCGCCCGCCGCCCGCACGACCGCGACACCCGCTGCGACATCCCAGTCGTTGACGCCGTAGCCGAGGTAGACGTCGAGCTGACCGAGCGCCACGGCCATCAGGTCGCACGCCGACGAGCCGGTGCGCCGGAAGTCGCGCACCTGCGGCATCAGGTCGGTGAGGACCTCCATGATGCGGACCCGCAGGTCGTCGTCGCCGGCCAGGCCGACGGAGAAGATGACCGACGACAGGTCGGTGGTGCCCGTGACGCCGGGCACGGTGTCGCGCGCGACCGAGACGCCCTCGCCGCCGGCGATCCAGTCCCCGGTGGTCGGGCGGACGAGCGCGCCCGCGACGAAGTCGCCGTCGCGCTCCGCGCCGACCGAGACGGCGTAGTCGTCGCGCCGGTGGACGAAGTTCATCGTGCCGTCGAGCGGGTCGACGACCCAGGTGACACCGGAGGTGCCGGCGCGTCGCCCCGACTCCTCCGACAGTACGGCGTCGGCGGGACGCGCGGACAGCAGCGTCCGCAGGATCGCGGCGTCGGCCGCGTGGTCGGCGGCGGTGACGAAGTCGTGCGCGTTGGCCTTGGTGCTGATGTCGAGGTCGCCCGCGCGGACGACCGTACGGATCGCGTCGGCGCCCAGCTGGGCGGCCACCAGGGCGACATGGGCAAGGGAACCGCCGGATGCGCTCATCGGCGCCAGCCTACCCAGGAGGTTCAGCCGCCCTGCTCTCCCTGCGGCCCGGTGTACGGGTACGCCGAGGTATGGTCGCCCGCCTCGCGGATCGGCGGCAGCTCCCTGGGTGGCGGCGGCGCGGTCGACCTCGACCTGGTGAACCTGCGCTGCACCTCCTCGGTCAGCACGCCGAGGAACACGGTGAGCGTCGCGGCGAGCGGCCACAGCGTGAGGACGCCCTTGGCGCGTACGTCGAGCGGTGCCAGCAGGTGCTGCCCGTCGCGGACGGCGGCGACCGCGGCGTCGTACTCCGCGGCGCCGAACCAGTGCCCGACCTGCCAGGCGACCACCGAGGCGACGGTGGCCCCGATCGCGAGACCGACGACCGCGCCGAGGATGCGGCGGTGGAACACCGCGTGGCAGGCGCTGCCGCTGAGGATGCCCGCCACGAGCGCGATGACCGCGAACCACCCGTCGGCGGCGATCGGCGCGCCGGGGACGGGCTCGGTGTAGAGGCCGACGCCCTGGTCGAACTGGTACTCGGTGCGCGGCGCGATGACGTGCCACAGCAGCCCGGCGAGCGCACCGAGCAGCGCCAGCACGCCCACCACGATCAGGGCGGCCACCAGGTGCGAGACCACGAGACGTGCCGTACCCGCCGACCTGGTCTCGCTCCGCTGGACCGTCACCGTCACGGCCGCACCACCTCGCGTCCCGACACCACGGCGAGCGGCGACGTCCACGACTTCGGCTCGCTCAGCGGATCGGCGGGCAGGACGACCATGTGCGCCCGCCGGCCGACGACGACCGCCGGCTCGCACCGGCCGCGCAGGCCGTGCACGCCGGCCGAGCCCTCGGTCGCCGCCCGCATCGCGCCCTCGTCGCCCAGGCCCGCCTCCGCGAGGAGCGCGAGCTCCTCGACGTCGACGCCTGTCGAGGTGCCGGTGTTACCGAGGTCGGTGCCGTAGACCAGCGGCACGCCGGCGCCGACGAGGGCCCTGGCGTTGGCCCGTACCGCGTTCGCCTGCGGCCCGCCCTGCCCGACGAGCGTATGCAGGGTGGAGACCACGGGCACCTCCTCGAGCGCGAGCCTGGCCACCAGGTGCGTCGGCAGGTGCTCGACCGGCAGGTGCGCGAGCTCGTCGGCACCGGCGTCGAGCGCGCGGGAGACCATCTCGACCGTCAGGGCGTGGCAGGTGACCGCGAGACCGGCGTCGTGCGCCGCGTCGACGACCGCGCGGACGACCTCGGCCGGCGGCACCGGCAGGCCGTCGGCGGGCTCGAGCGCCACCTTCACCACGTCGACGCCGGCGTCGACCAGCGTGCCGACGGCGCGCCGCGCCTCACCCGGCGAGCCGAGGAAGCGGGCGAACCCGCGGGCGCCCCAGGACCGCGACGGGTAGCCGCCGGGAGCGGTGAGGAGGGGGCCGGATACCGCGACGACGGGAACGGCGTCGGGTGCCCGCCGATCGCGGGCATCGTCGACCGGGGAGCCAAGGTCACGGACCGCCACGACGCCGCCCGCGGCCATCGCGGCGGCCGAGCCGAAGGCCAGGTGGACGTGCGCGTCGACCACGCCGGGACCCACCCAGCCACCCGCGACCACGGGCACGCCGTCGGGCAGGTCGACGAGGTGCGCGGGGCCGTACGCCGCGACGATCCCCTCGGCGTCGACGACGACCACGGCGTCGTCGATCGCCGGCTCACCTCCGCCGGGCCACAGCCGTCCCCGCAGGACGTACCCGCGCGGGCGGGCGGTGACGCCGGCGGTCGGCTCCTCACGTGTCATCGGGCGACAGCCTACGGGCACCGCGGGTCCCCGACGGCGAGAGCGCCCGATGGGGACCGAGCGTCCGGGCCTCCACCCGATCAGAACATCGGCGACGGCCGCGACGACAGGGAGCGGTGTTGACCGTAGTGGAGCAGACGGGATTACCGTCACCTTCCAAGGAGTGAGGACCCGATGACCACCCGGATCTCGAACCCCGACACCGGCAAGCGCGTCACGGTCAGCACACCCGCCGAGGTCGACCAACCTGTCACCGAGCTGTCCGACCCCGAAGGCCTCCAATCCCGATATGTCTGCCGCCGTCGAAGGTTCGTCACATGCCCCTGCTCGCTGGCGTGCACGCGGGATACAGCTACTTGCCTATGCCGGCGAGCGAGAATCAGTTGTCAGCTGTTGCTCGTCGCAAGGGCCCAGAACACGACGGCCACAGTGAAGAACAGCGCCAGGAATACAAGCTTTGTCCCTTCCCGCATCGTCCCCTCAGTTCGTCTCGTGTCCGCACGCATGGGCGTGTGTCGGCCGGGCGGGGTGGCACGGCGAATATGGCCACCCCGCCCTGTCTGTCCGGCAGTAGGGGCGCGACCGCCGGACCGACCACCGTGGGGTCGGTCAGCTGAACTCGCCGGCCGCTGAGCCCCGCACGAACGCGCGGAACTCCGCGTTGTCGAAGCACAACGCGCCGAGCTGCGGGTTCTTGGAGTCGCGGAGGGCCACTCCGCCGTCGAGCAACGAGACCTCGACGCAGTTGTCCGGCTGGCTGAAGCTCGACTTGCGCCACGACGCGTTCGTCAGGTCCTGGCTGTAGAGATCGTCCTTGGCTACTGGCTGGGTCATGCTGGTTCCTTCCGATTCTCGAGGTAACCCGCCGGGCCGTTGCCTGGCGGGTGGGCCAGCCGTGCACCTTGCCATCGGGCGTCGGTCCACGGCCGGCTCGGTCTCACGACGACCCGGTCTCTCATCGATCGACAGACCGGCATGGGCTCGTCGAGGTACTAGACGTTGTTCCACACGAAGAGGCCGTACTTGTCGGCCAGGCACATCGGGCACGGCAACCGGTTCAGGTGTAGGCGACACCGTTCGCGTTCTACCGCCTGGTCGCCGTCCTCCGTCGCGCCGTCCCCCTGCGCCACCTCTGGTTGCGTCATCTCGCCAGCAGTTGAGGTGGCCGTGCTCTTGGGTTTGTCGCCGCCTGCACCAGCACTGTTCATCCGCCTTGCCCCTCCCTGATCGCCTCGCCGGAGTTGGTGAGCGAGACGGTCGCCGGCTCGGGGCCAAGGCGACCGCCCGGCCACGTTGACGCGTCAGCCGCCCCGTCTCTGCACAGTCCGTCGTGTGTGGCGTTGCCGGCCAGTGCACCGCGTTTCGAGCAACGGCCGGGAGGGGAACAACGCGTCAAGACCGTCAACTTGTCAGCGGCATCTGCTGCCTACTTCGTCCTGACCTGGTAGAACGGTGCTCGACTGCAGTTGACGGGGGTGAGGCGCAAGGTGACGTCGGGGCAACCGAATGGTGTGCTTGCCGCGCTGCTGACCGAGCTGGACTGGTCACCGCGCGCGCTCGCGCGGCGCATCAACCGCCACTACGGCGCGGGTACTGTCGCCGAGACTGCTCCCTATCACTGGCGTGACGCGGGTCGTGTTCCCCGCACACCGGTACCCAGTTACGTCGCTGGTGTGTTGGCACGCGAGCTTGGCCGCCCGGTAACGGTTGCGGAGCTATGGCAGGGTAACGCCAGCGAGTCGGCGGTCAGCACGACCGCTGACCAGGCGATGCATCAGCCGTGGTCACGTGCCGGGGCCCTCGCCGTCCTCGATGACTGGCTGGTCTCCGGACTCGTGGATCGGCGACAGTTCCTTGCCGTCACTGGCGCAACGTTGACGGCGATGATCTCGGGCTATACGCCGGACGGCATTGGTCGTCTCGTCGCGGCGCTCAACGGCGGCCGGGTCGTGGATCCTTTGCTTGAGCAGATCGAGCAGGGCATCCCGCTACTTCAGCGCCTCGACGACGCCACGGGCGGCGGTACACACCTCACCTACATCGGCACACAGTTCCGGGCCGTGACCCTGGTGCTTCGTCGGGGAGGGCACTCGGCGAAGGTGGAAGCCCGGTTGTTCGTGGCACTGGCGGAGCTTGGTCAGCTTGCGGGTTGGATGGCTTTCGACGCCGGGGGACATGGACTCGCTCAGCGGTACTTCTTTACGGCACTGCGCGCGGCCAACGAAGCCGGGTACCGGTCGATGGCCGCGCATGTCCTTGCTGACCTTGCCTTCCAGGCAGCCACGTGTGAACGGCCGACGGACGCCGTCACGCTGGGCGAGACTGCGCTGCGCGCATCAACCAATGCACCGGCGACCGTGCGTGCCTCGGTACTCAGCCGCGCCGCGTACGGCTACGCCATCGCGGACCGAACCACCGAGTTTGAGCGTGCCTATCGCGATGGTCTCGAAGTTCTGGACCGGCGGGGCGAGGACGAACCAGCCTGGATGTACTTCCTCACGGCCAACCATCTGGATGCCCAGGCGGGGTACGCACTCGTCCACGCCGGTATTCTCGCCCTCGACCACGGCGACTCTGCGCGTGCTGGTTCGCTGCTGCGGCAGGGCCACCGTCTTCTCCGGACAGGTGTGCACGACACGCCCCTGACCGACGAGACACAACAACGACGTGCGATGTTCGAAGGCGCATGGCTGGCTGTCGCGGCAGCCGGGCGAGGTGACCTGGAACAGGCATGCATCGAGGGCCGCCACGCCCTCGCGCGAACCACAAGCGTCGAGTCGAGTCGCAGCATGGACGTACTCCGCGCGCTCCACGTCCGGCTCCGCCACCGTCACCAGAACGAACACGTTGCAGACTTCCTCCCCGTCCTCGACGCCGCCACCTCCGGCTCGGCCTTCCCACGTAGCTAACTGCACGAGGCGACATGACGACACGCCCTCCGGTCGATGCACTCGTCATCGGTGCGGGAGTCATTGGGTTGGCGACCGCCATCACCTTCGCCGAGGCCGGGCACCGCGTCCTCGTGAGAACCGCGGAACCGTTGGAACAGACGACCTCTGCCGTGGCTGGCGCACTCTGGGGGCCGTGGATGGCAGAACCCGCCGACAGAGCCATGACCTGGGCCGCGCACACTTTGACCTTCCTCACCGATCTAGCGGGCCGACCCGGAACCGGGGTACGCGTCGCTACCGGTACCGACGTGTCGAACGTCGAGCACGAGCCACCCGAATGGTTCTCCCTTCTCCGAGGATTGCGGCCGTGCCATGGAGACGAGCTGCCTCCCGGGTATGCGCACGGCAACCGCTACACCGCACCGCTGGTCGATATGCCCGTCCACCTTCGGTATTTGGCCAATCGATTACACGCGGCCGGAGGCGAGATCGCTGTCGAGTCGGTAGACACGATCGAGGACGCTGCTGACTTGGCGCTGCTCATCATCAACTGCGCGGGGCTCGGCGCACGCAACCTCGCCTCGGACACGCAGCTCTATCCGGTCCGTGGTCAACACGTCGTCGTCACCAACCCCGGGATTACCGACTTCCTAGAGGTCGACACCGCCGACTCCCCCGACCTTGTCGCGATCTACCCGCACGGAGATCACGTCGTCCTCGGCGGCACCGCAGAACCACATCGCTGGGACCGCACTCCGGACCCAGTAACTGCGGCCGCCATCCTGAAGCGCTGCACGGCACTCGACCCACGCCTCCGCGACGCCGAGATCATCGAACACCGCGTCGGGCTCCGGCCAACGCGACCGCAGGTACGCCTCGAACTCGGGCAGGGGCCGAGCGGCAGCATCGTTGTACACAACTACGGACATGGTGGAGCGGGTGTAAGCCTCTCCTGGGGATGCGCTGCCAAAGCATTCACCCTGGTGTCTCAGCTCTAGCGGAGTGATATCTCGATCCACAGCAACCGATGAGCAGATCGACCGAATCGCACGTAGGGCAGCACGAACCCGCAGCTGCGCCGCCGGCAGACACCTAACCGAACGCGACGGCGCCCGCGCCGAGAAGCTGCTTGAGGTCGCCCATCAGGGCCGACGACGGCGTGACGCGGAACCTGTCGTCGAGCCTCACCACGCGCGCGCCGTTGCCGCCGGACAGGTGGAGCCGCACCTCGGTGACACCCGGGTGCGTGCCGAGCACGTCCTTGAGCTTGTCGACGACGGGCGGCGTGCACCTGGCGACCGGGAGGGAGAGGACCACCGGGCCGACCTGGCGCTCGCCGAGGTCGGGGACGGTGACGTCCTGCGCGCGCAGCCGCGGCGCGTCCTCGCGCTTGTCGAGACGGCCCTTGACCACGATGACGGCGTCCTCGGAGAGCAGGGTGCCGTACTGCTGGTAGGTCTGCGGGAAGAACAGCACCTCGAGCGTGCCTTCGAGGTCCTCGAGCTGCGCGACCGCCCACGGGGCGCCCTGCTTGGTGATCCGGCGCGTGAGTCCCGTGACCAGGCCGGCGCAGGTGAGCATCACGCCGTTCTGGTGCTCGCCGTCGACGAGGGACGCGAGCGAGCAGTCGGCGATCGACGCGAGCACGTGCTCGAGGCCGAGCAGCGGGTGGTCGGAGACGTAGAGGCCGAGCATCTCGCGCTCGTACGCGAGCAGCGCGGCCTTGTCCCACTCCTCCGGCACGATGGTGATGTCGAGGCTGAAGTCGACGGCCTCGTCGTCGCCCCCGCCGAAGCCGAACAGGGAGTCCTGCCCGATCGCCTCGTTGCGCTTGACCTCGACGACGGCGTCGATCGCGCGCTCGTGCATCTCCAGCAGCCCGCGCCTGGTATGCCCGAGCGAGTCGAAGCCGCCCGCCTTGATCAGCGACTCGATGACCCTCTTGTTGCAGACCTGGACAGGCACCTTGCGCAGGAAGTCCTGGAAGCTCTCGAACGCGCCCTGTGCCTGCCGCGCCTTGACGATCTCGGCGACGACGTTGCGGCCGACGTTGCGGATCGCGGCGAGGCCGAACCTGATGTCGGTGCCCCGGGGGGTGAAGTCGGCGTCGGACTCGTTGACGTCGGGCGGCAGCACCTTGACGCCCATGCGGCGGCACTCGTGCAGGTAGATGGCCGCCTTGTCCTTGTCGTCCTTGACGCTGGTGAGCAGCGCGGACATGTACTCGGACGGGTAGTTGGCCTTGAGGTGCGCGGTCCAGTAGGAGACGAGGCCGTACGCGGCCGAGTGCGCCTTGTTGAAGGCGTAGTCGGAGAACGGGACGAGGATGTCCCACAGCGTGGTGATCGCGTGGTCGCTGTAGCCCTTGTCGCGCATGCCCTGCGCGAACGGCTCGAACTCCTTGTCGAGGATCTCCTTCTTCTTCTTGCCCATCGCGCGGCGGAGCAGGTCAGCGGCACCGAGCGAGTAGCCGGCGACCTTCTGCGCGATCGCGATGACCTGCTCCTGGTAGACGATCAGGCCGAACGTCTCGTCGAGGATCTCGGCGAGCGGCTCCTCCAGCTCCTTGTGGATCGGGATGATCGGCTTGCGCGCGTTCTTGCGGTCGGCGTACTCGTTGTGCGAGTTCGCGCCCATCGGGCCGGGCCGGTAGAGGGCGCCGACGGCGGAGATGTCCTCGAAGCTCGTCGGCCGCATCGAGCGCAGCAAGGACCGCATCGGCCCGCCGTCGAGCTGGAACACCCCGAGCGTGTCGCCGCGGGACAGCAGCTCGAACGTCGCCTCGTCGACGAGCGGCAGCTCCTCCAGGAGGAGGGTCTCGCCACGGTTGGTCTCGACGTGCTTGAGGCAGTCGTCGAGCACGGTGAGGTTGCGCAGCCCGAGGAAGTCCATCTTCAGCAGGCCGAGGTTCTCGCACGCGCCCATGTCGAACTGGGTGATGATCGCGCCGTCCTGCTCGCGACGCTGGATCGGGATGACGTCGATCAGCGGCTCGCCGGACAGGATCACGCCGGCGGCATGGACGCCCCACTGCCGCTTCAGGCCCTCGAGGCCGCGGGCGGTGTCGACGACGCGGCGTACCTCGGCCTCGGCCTCGTAGAGCTGCCGGAACTCCTGAGCCTCGGCGTGGCGTGGGTGCTTCTCGTCGAAGATGCCCGAGAGCGGGATGTCCTTGCCCATCACCGTCGGCGGCATCGCCTTGGTGACCCGGTCACCCATCGAGAACGGGTAGCCGAGGACGCGCGAGGAGTCCTTGATCGCCTGCTTGGCCTTGATGGTGCCGTAGGTGATGATCTGCGAGACGCGGTCCTCGCCGTACTTCTCCGTGGCGTACCTGATCATGTCGCCGCGCCGACGCTCGTCGAAGTCGAGGTCGATGTCGGGCATCGAGACGCGGTCGGGGTTGAGGAAGCGTTCGAACAGCAGCCCGTGTGCCATCGGGTCGAGCGCGGTGATGCCCAGGGCCCAGGAGATCACCGCGCCGGCCGCGGACCCGCGCCCCGGGCCGACCCGGATGTCGTTCTCCTTGGCGTGCCTGATCAGGTCGGCGACGACGAGGAAGTAGCCGGGGTAGCCCATCTGGATGATGACGCCGAGCTCGTACTCGGCCTGTGCCTCGTACTTGTCGGGGATGCCGTCGGGGAAGAGCCCGGCCAGACCGCGCCAGACCTCCTTGCGCAGCCAGGACGCCTCGGTCTCGCCCTCGGGCACCGGCGAGCGCGGCTGCAGGTCGCGGTGCGCGAACGCGGAGTCGTAGCCACCGCAGCGCTCGGCGATCAGCAGCGTGTTGTCGCACGCCTCGGGGATCTCCCGCCACAGCCGGCGCATCTCCTCGGGCGACTTGAGATAGAAGTCGTCGGCGTCGAGCTTGAACCGCTTCGGGTCGGCGAGGGTCTTGCCCGACTGCACGCACAGCAGCGCCTCGTGCGCCTTGGCGTCCTCCTTATGCGTGTAGTGCAGGTCGTTGGTCGCGACGAACGGCATGCCGAGGTCGCGGGCGAGCCTGATGAGGTCCTTCTGGACGCGCTGCTCGATGCCGAGGCCGTGGTCCATCAGCTCACAGAAGAACGAGTCGGTCCCGAAGATCTCGCGGAACTCGCCGGCGGAGCGCTTCGCGCCCTCGTAGTTGCCCTGCCGCAGGAGGGTCTGGATCTCGCCGCTCGGGCAGCCGGTCGTCGCGATGAGCCCCTTGCCGTACCGGCCGAGCAGCTCCTTGTCCATGCGGGGCTTGTAGTAGAAGCCCTCCAGGCTCGCGAGCGAGGACAGCTTGAACAGGTTGTGCAGGCCGTCGAGGGTCTCCGCGAGCATGGTCAGGTGCGTGTACGCACCGCCGCCGGAGACGTCGTCCTCGCCGCCCTCGGCCCAGCGGACCCTGGTGCGCTCGAACCGGCTGCCGGGCGCGAGGTAGGCCTCGGTGCCGACGATCGGCTTGACCCCGGCATTGGTGGCCTGGTGGAAGAAGTCGTAGGCACCGAACAGGTTGCCGTGGTCGGTCATCGCCAGCGCCGGCATGCCCATACGGGCGGTCTCGGCGAACAGGTCGGGAAGCCGCGCCGCGCCGTCGAGCATGGAGTACTCGGTGTGCACGTGCAGGTGGACGAAGGACTCATCGGCTGTGGCCGACCCGCTCAAGCCCGGAACCTCCTCGGTCACGTCACGCCGACACCAACGCGGCGAGGCTCCCGGGGAAGGAGGCCGTGCGGACGTCCACCGGTCACCGCGGCCGGGCCGCGCCTCGGGACTCGAGGCGCGGAACGCTCCGCGAAGGGCGCCGGTCGACGCCGCAGGAGCGGGTCGTACTCGCCGTGGTCGAGCTTAGTCCGCGCCGCCGACAGCACCGCGGAAGACCCGCCGCTCCCCCCGACGTCGGTACGCGGACGAGGAGACTCCCGGCGTGCCGGACGCGCGGACCGGGGCGGGACGGCCACCATGGGGTCCCATGTCCGCACCTCCCGCCGCCCTCGCCGTCACACACCGACACCCGTGGGTCCTCGTCGCCGGCATCGCCCTGCCCGTCGCGGTGGCCGTGCTGGCCTGGTGGGCCGGCTCGGCGTTGAACTTCCTCGACCAGGGGACCGACTACGCGACGGCGCCCCCGTCGCCGCTGTCCCCCGGCCTCCTGCTTCCCGGCGTGCTGGCCCTGGCGGCGCTCGCGGCGGCGGTCGTCGTCTGGGTGCGCGCCGCGGCGTCGCGCCGGCTGCGGCCCGCGTGGTGGGTCGTCCAGGCGCTGGCCTCCGGGGCCGGCCTGGTCACGGGGTTCTGCCTCGCCGTGATCTTCGTCGACACCGTCGACGCGAACATCGGGGCCGGGCTCGCGGTCCTGTTCGGCGGCCCGCTGGTGGTCGTCCTGCTGGCGGGTGCGGCCGCCGTCTCCCTGGTCCTGGCCCGCGCCCGCGGTCGCCGCGCCTGGGCAGGCGAGGCGTAGCGGCCCGCTGACCGGTTGGCCCGTGACGGGCGCCGACTCGTCACGGTGAACCGGTCAGCGGGAGTTCGTGGTGGTGCAGGGGTTGCTGTCGGAACGCTGCTCGTCGTCGGCGGCGTCGAGGCCGGCGAGGATCACCGCCTCCACGACGAGGGCGAGCCGTTCGGCGCCGAGGCGTGGGGCCCGGCGCGCCATGGCCTCCACGATCGCACGCTCCCTCGCGGGGTCCCTGCCGGCGCGCCCGCCGACGGGCTTGATCTGCTGGATGGTCGCCGCGATGCGGGCACGCTGCTCGAGCAGGGTGGCGAGGGCGGCGTCGGCCCGGTCGATGGCGTCGCGCCCGTCGGCGAGGTTCTGCGGCACCTCGTCGCGCAGCAGCGGAGCGAGCACGGTCGCCTGCTCCGTGACCCTCGCGGTGACGGCCGCGTCGGCACCCTCACCGAGCAGCAGGCCGTCGGCACCGGCGGCGACGGCCGCGGGGACGAGGTCGGGGTCGCTACTGACGTCGACGACCACGGGCATCTCCGTCCGCGTACGCGTGTCGCGGACGAGCCTGAGGTCGACGACGAGGTGGTCGACGGTGTTGCTCCGGCTGCCGCCCTCGCACAACATGACGTCGGCGTTGCCCTCGGCCGTGCAGTACTCCGCCGAGGCGAGCCACTCCGCCGGGGTGGCGTACGTGCCCCGCTGGAGCAGCACCGGCAGCCGCAGCCGGCCCACCGCGCGGAGCAGCTGGAAGTCCTGCATCCAGTCGCCCCCCACCAGCACGCCGTCGGCGTGCGCGGCGATCGCCGGGAGGTCGGCGGCGGAGAACGGCTCGACGACCAGCGGACCGGACACGGTGGTGCGCATCCGGCGCAGCTCCTCCACGGCGGGACGGCTGCCGTGGTGGCGTCGCAGGCTGGTGACGGTGATGGCGGCTCCGCTGCCCGCTCCGGCGAGCACGGGCACGGCGCCGGCTCCGATCCGGGCGCTGCCGATCCGCACCTCGCGGGTCTGTGCCTGTCGGGTCTCTGCCTGCCGCTGGGGCTCTGCCTGCTGGCTCACGGGGGTCCCTCTCCTCACGGTCGGGGCCGGTTCCCATGCCAGACGTCCACCCGAAAACCGGCTCTGTTCATGACGAGAGCCAGAGACGTCGTCGCCTCTGGCTCGGCCGATTCGGGTGCGCGCTGGTCAGGGTGTGCTCACGCTGCCGCGCCGGCCCGAACCGGCTCGGTAAACGTGCGATACATCGTGACCATGCGCCGAGCGTACCGTGGCGTCCTGCATTCGAGGAAACCGGTGTCCCACGGAACGAGACGCAGGACGCGTCAGGACTCCTCCGCGACGACGTCGAGAGCGTGCCGGAGGTCGTCGGGATACCCGGTCTCGTACGCGACCGGCCGCCCGGTGCCCGGGTGCTCGAATCCCAGTCGTACGGCGTGCAGCCACTGCCGGGTGAGTCCGAGCCGTTCGGCGAGCACGGGGTCGGCGCCGTACATGTGGTCACCGACGCACGGGTGCTTGACGGCGGCCATGTGCACCCGGATCTGGTGGGTGCGCCCGGTCTCGAGCCTGACCTCGAGCAGGGTGGCGTAGCGGAACGCCTCGACCGTGTCGTAGTGCGTCACGCTCGGCTTGCCCGACGCCACGACCGCCCATTTGTACTCCTCCCGCGGATGCCGGTCGAGCGGGGCGTCGATCGTGCCGCGCAGCGGGTCGGGGTGCCCCTGTACGAGGGCGTGGTAGGTCTTGTCGACGGTGCGCTCCCGGAACGCGCGCTTGAGCGCCGCGTACGCGCGCTCCGACCTGGCGACGACCATGACCCCGCTCGTGCCGGCGTCGAGGCGGTGCACGATGCCCTGCCGCTCGGCCGCGCCGGCGAGGCTGAGGTGGTAGCCGGCCGCGGCGAGGCCGGCGACGACGGTGGGGCCGGTCCACCCGGGTGCCGCGTGGACCGCCACGCCGATCGGCTTGTCGAGCACGAGGATGTCGTCGTCGTCGTGCAGGACGCGCATGCCGGGGACCGGCTCGGGCACGACGCGTCGCGGTGCGGGGGGCGCGGGCAGGTCGACGTCGAGCCACTGGCCGCCCGTCACCCGGGTCGACTTGCTGGCCTCCTCGCCGTCGAGCAGCACCTGGCCCTCGCCGACGAGGCTCGCGGCGACCGTACGGGAGAGACCGAACATCCGCGCCAGTGCCGCGTCGAGCCGCTCGCCGGTCAACCCCTCGGGCACCGGCAGGGTGCGGCGGTCACTCACGGCCGCCGTCACCCCCGTCGGCGGCGGGTGTGGGCACCAGCTCCTTGTCGTTCGTCGCGCGGGTGCCGTCGACACCGATCCCGCGGAGCGCGACGACGACGGCGAGCACGCCGCCGCAGACGACGGCCGAGTCGGCGATGTTGAAGATGGGCCAGTACGGCAGCTGGATCCAGTCGACGACGTGACCGGTGAGCGGGCCCGGGGCCCGCAGCAACCGGTCGGTGAGGTTGCCGAGGGCGCCACCGAGGATCAGGCCGAACGCGATCGCCCAGCCGCGGCTGCGGAGCCGCGTGGCCGTCCGCACGATGAAGGCCACGACGGCGATCACGATCAGCGAGAGCACAATGGTGAGGCTGCCCGCGAGGCCGAATGCCGCGCCCGGGTTCCTGATCACGTTGAGCGTGAGTAGGCCGCCGAGCAGCTCGATGTCGCGGCGGCCCTCGAGCTCGGCGACGACGGTCACCTTGGTCGCGATGTCGAGGCCGAGCGCCACCGCGGCGATGACGGCGAGCAACACGAAACGGCGAGGGCGAGCAGGTGCGGTCCCGTTCTCCTCGGAGCGGGTCTCCTCGTCAGTCAGCTCGACCTCCACGCTCGGGGACCACCGGGTTACCGGCGTTCCTCCCGTTGCTTGCACACGACGCACAGGGTCGCTCGCGGGAACACCCGCAGCCGTTCCTTGCCGATCGGCCCGCCACAACTCTCGCATACCCCGTAGCTGCCCGCGTCGATGCGTTCGATCGCGCGCTCGTTCTGGGCGATGAGGTCGCGGGCGTTGTTGACCAGGGAGATCTCGTGCTCGCGCTCGGACGCCTTGCTCCCCTGGTCGGCCTGGTCCTCGCCCCCGCCGTCGGTGCCGTCGCGCAACCGGTTGGCGAGGTCGGACTCCGCCTTCGTGACCTCCTCGAGCAACGACTCCAGCTCGGCGGTCAGCTTGCCCCTGATCGCGGCCAGCTCGTCGGCGGAGAACCCGGAGACACGGTCGGGACGCGGCTTCGCGGGCGCCTTCTTGACCGGCGCCTTCTTCGCCGCCGGAGCGGCCTTCTTCGCAGGCGCCTTCCTGACCGGTGCCCTCTTCGCCGCCGGAACCGCCTTCTTGGCCGCCGCCTTCTTCGCCGGTGCCCTCTTCGCCGCCGCCTTCTTGGCCACAGCCTTCTTCGCTGGCGCCTTCTTCTTCGTCGCCGGCGCCGCCTTCTTGGCCGCCACCTTCTTCGCGGGCGCCTTCCCGGCTGGTGCCTTCGGCGTCCCCGCGGCGATCTTGCGTGCCGCGGGCCTGGCCGATGTCCGCTTGGCAGACGTCGCCGTGGCGCCGCCCCCCGACGTCACGCCGGTCCTGCGACCGGCGCCTGCGGGCCGCTTCGCCGCCGGTGAGCTGTTTCTGGCCACTGCGGTCTCCTCTGCCATGAGGCCGGACGACACCAATGATCATGCGCTGGCCGCATGGTAGGTGCCGGACCCACCTGCGGCAACGTACCGCGCCGCGGTGGCGACCGACGGCGCGCGCGAGCCGACGCCAGCGAGTACACTCGGGTCTCGCGTCGATGGGGACACGGTTCACCGCACGCAGCCGGCCAGCGACTCGGGGATGGTGCGAGCCCGAGGGCGTGCGCGGTGCGATCATCACCCCGGAGCGGTCGGAAGAACGAGACATCAGGCCCGTAACGGCACAGATCCGGCGGGTCGGTCTTCAGTAGAGCCGGCAGGCAACGAAGGGGGCACGCGGCCGGCACCACGGTGTCGCGCCTCGGCCAAGGAGGGTGGTACCGCGGGGGCCCGCGCCGGACCGGGCCGCTCGTCCCTCCGTCGGAGCACGCGGGACCGGACCCGCACCGACGGAGCCCGCAGGAGGCCACGCCATGGGGACCCACCCCTTCCGCCCGCTCGCCGCCCAGGTCGACCTGCCGTCCGTCGACCACGACGTGCTCGACCGGTGGGAGAAGCGGCGGATCTTCGAGCGCTCCCTCGAGGCCACCGCCGACGGCCCGCTGTGGGTCTTCTACGAGGGCCCACCCACCGCGAACGGCCTCCCCGGCGCCCACCACATCGAGCCGCGGGTCTTCAAGGACGTCTACCCGCGGTTCAAGACGATGCAGGGCTACCACGTGCCCCGCAAGGCCGGCTGGGACTGCCACGGGCTGCCCGTCGAGATCGCCGTCGAGCAGGAGCTCGGCTTCTCCGGCAAGCCCGACATCGAGCGGTACGGCATCGCCGAGTTCAACGAGCGCTGCCGGCAGTCGGTCCTGCGCCACGTCGACGCGTTCGAGCAGCTCACCCGCCGCATGGCGTTCTGGACCGACATGTCCAACGCGTACCGGACCATGGACTCCTCGTACGTGCAGAGCGTCTGGTGGTCGCTCAAGCAGGTGTTCGACAAGGGCCTGCTGTTCCGCGACTACCGCATCACGCCCTACTGCCCCCGCTGCGGCACCGGCCTGTCCGACCACGAGCTCGGCCAGCCCGGCGTCTACACCGACGTCTCCGACCCGTCGGTGTACGTCCGGCTGCCGCTCACCTCGGGCCCGCTCGCCGGCCGGGCCGACCTCCTGGTCTGGACCACGACGCCGTGGACCCTGGTGTCCAACACCGCGGTCGCCGTCCACCCCGACGTCACGTACGTCGTCGCGCGGCACGCGGGCGACGAGCGCGGCCTGGTGGTCGCCGAGCCGCTGGTCGAGAGCGCGCTCGGCGAGGGCTGGACCGTCGAACAGCGCATCAGCGGCCGCGAGCTCGAGCGCTGGACGTACGAGCCGCCGTTCGCGCTCGTCGACGTGCCCGGCGCCCACTACGTCGTCCTCGCCGACTACGTCACCACCGAGGACGGCACCGGCCTGGTCCACCAGTCGCCCGCGTTCGGCGCCGACGACATGGCGGTCGCCAAGGCGTACGACCTGCCGGTGGTCAACCCGATCGAGCGCGACGGCCGCTTCGCCGCCGACGTCCCGCTGGTCGGTGGCAAGGGCTTCAAGGAGGCCGACCCGTCGCTCGTCGACGATCTGCGTGCGCGCGGCAGGCTCTTCCGCGCGCTCACCTACACCCACAGCTACCCGCACTGCTGGCGGTGCCACACCGCGCTGCTCTACTACGCGCTGCCCGCCTGGTACGTCCGCACGACCGCGATCAAGGACGCGCTGCTCCGTGAGAACGACCGCACCGACTGGCACCCGGAGACCATCAGGACCGGCCGGTACGGCGACTGGCTGCAGAACAACGTCGACTGGGCGCTGTCGCGCGACCGCTACTGGGGCACGCCGCTGCCCATCTGGACCTGCGCGAACGAGCATCTCACCTGCGTCGGGTCGCTGACCGAGCTGGGCGAGCGCGCCGGTCGCGACCTCACGGATCTCGACCCGCACCGCCCGTACATCGACGAGGTGACGTTCGCCTGCCCGCAGTGCGGCGAGACCGCGACGCGGGTGCCGCAGGTCATCGACGCCTGGTACGACTCCGGCTCCATGCCGTTCGCGCAGTGGGGCTACCCGCACGCCGAGGGCAGTGCCGCCGAGATCGAGCGCCGCTACCCCGCGGACTTCATCTGCGAGGCGATCGACCAGACCCGCGGCTGGTTCTACAGCCTGATGGCGATCGGCACGCTCGTCTTCGACGAGTCGGCGTACCGCACCGTGCTCGTGCTCGGCCACATCATCGACGCCGAGGGCCGCAAGATGAGCAAGCACCTCGGCAACGTCCTCGAGCCGATGCCGCTCATGGAACGCCACGGCGCCGACGGCGTGCGGTGGCTGCTGCTGTGCGTCGGCAACCCCTGGTCGACCCGCAGGATCGGGCACGAGCTGATCGACGAGGTGGTCCGCCGGGTCCTGCTGACCTACTGGAACACCGCGTCGTTCCTGGTGCTGTACGCGAACGCCGCCGCCGACGGCCCCGACGGCCGGCCGTGGACCCCCGCGCTGTCCGCCGAGGCACCGCCCGTCGCCGAGCGTCCGCTGATCGACCAGTGGGCGTTGTCGGAGCTGTACGCGACGGTCGGCGAGGTGACCGACGCGATGGAGGCGTTCGACTCGGTCCGCGCCGGCCGCCGGATCGGCGAGTTCGTCGACGACCTGTCGAACTGGTACGTCCGCCGCTCCCGCCGCCGCTTCTGGCAGGGCTTCGGCACGGCGGAGGGCGCGGCGGCGTTCGCCACGCTCCACGAGTGCGTCGAGACGCTGACCAGGCTGCTCGCGCCGTTCACCCCGTTCGTGGCCGACGAGGTGTGGGAGTCGCTGCGCGGCGACTCCCCCGAGGTACCCGACTCCGTGCACCTGGCGAGCTGGCCGAACCGGCGCGACGACCTCGTCGACACCGAGCTGTCCGGGCACATGGCACTCGTCCGCCGGCTCGTCGAGCTGGGCCGGGCGACGCGTGCGACGTCGGGCGTCCGCACCCGGCAGCCGCTCGGGCGGGCGCTGGTGGGAGCGACCGGCTGGACCCGGCTGCCCGACCAGCTGCGCGACGAGGTCGCGGCCGAGCTCAACGTCGCGCACCTCGCCGACCTCGCGGACGAGGGCGCGGAGCTGGTGGAGCTCGCCGTCAAGCCGAACTTCCGCACGCTCGGCCGCCGGTTCGCGAAGGAGACCCCTGCCGTCGCCGCGGCGATCACCGCGGCCGACGCGGGAGCCCTCGTGGCGGCCGTCCGCGGCGGGCACGCGACGGTCGAGATGGGCGGCCGCGAGGTCGAGCTGGCCGCCGACGACGTCCTCGTCACCGAGACGCCGCGGGAGGGCTGGGCGGTGGCCACCGAACACGGGGTCACGGTCGCGCTCGACCTCGAGCTCACGCCCGCGCTGGTCCGGGCGGGCCTGGTCAGGGAGACGATCCGGGTGGTGCAGGAGGCGCGGAAGGCCGCCGGCTTCGAGGTGTCCGACCGCGTCGAGCTGGCCTGGCGGGCCGACGGCGACGACCTCGCCCTGGCGCTGCGCGAGGCCCGCGACACGGTCGCCCGCGAGGTGCTCGCCACCGCGGTCACCGAGTCCGCGAGCGATGCCGACGCCCACCGCTCCCGCGACGACGCCCTCGGCCTGACGGTGTGGCTCCGCAAGGTGGACTGACCCACCGCACCGTCACCTGGCACCTCCGGTCGCGCCCCCGATCCGCTGGGGACCCCAACGGGGGCAGGCACCACGACCGGGGACCCCAACCGGCGCGGGCGCCACGACCGGCGACCCCGACCGGGGTCAGGGCGTGGGGGCGCCGCAGACCGTGCAGGGGGTGAGTCCCTCGTCGCGCGCCTGCGCCACCGTCAGGTCGCGGACCTCGGTCTCGTCCTCCCTGGCGTCCTGGACGACCTGGCAGGTCTCGAGGTGGTACCGGCGCTGACCGGCGACCGTCGCGACCGTCGCGTCGTCGGCCGCCGTCTCCTCGGGCTCGGGCTCGGCCTCGTCCGGCTTGGCCTCGTCGGTCTTGGGCCCGTCGTCCGGCTCGGCCTCGTCAGGCTCGGCGTCGTCGGTCTTGGCCTCGTCGTCCGGCTTGGCCTCGTCGTCCGGCTCGGCGGCGTCCGGCTCGGCGGCGGAGTCGTCGGCCTCGGTGTCCTCGGCTATGGCCTGGTCCGCCCGCGCCGCGAGGACGGAGTCGGGCCGACAGGCGGTGCAGGCGACGTAGCCCTGGGCACGGGCCTCGGCGAGCTCGAGCTCGTCGGTCTCACGGCCACCGACCTGCCGGCAGGTCGGCAGGTGGTAGCGCAGCCGCCCGGGCACCACGACCACGGTGGCGTCGTCGGGCGCTGCGACCGCCGTGGCGGAGCCGCCCTTGACTGCGGCCCCCTGCCGGCGCGTCTTCCGACCGGACGCCTGCTGACCGGTCGGCTTCACCGCCGCGGCGGGCCGCTTCCGCGCGCCCTTCGCACCCTTACCCGCGGCACCGCTCTTCGCGGTCCGCTTGGACGTGCCACCCCGAGCGCGGAGCTGGTCACGGCCGCGGAACACACCGACCACCCAACACACCGCCGAGACCAGGCTCACCCCGATCGAGGCGTACACGAGGACGAAGTTCGACAGCACGAGGCCCACGACCAGCAGACCGATCGCGCCCAGCACGAGGAGCCCGCTGATCGCGATCATCGGTGTCCCCCTGGCCTGGCCGTGGCGCTACCCGTCCGCACAGCCGGGCAGGACAGGGCGAACCCCGTGGCCGTCGACTCGTCCGTCGGTGTCCGGCCTACTCGCCCATCCGCGGCGGAGCGTGCGAAGCCGTCTTCTCCAGCTTCTCCAGCTCGCCGGTCAGGTACGACTTCAGCCTGCTCCGGTACTCGCGCTCGAAGGTCCTGAGCACCTCGATGCGCTGCTCGAGCTTCTCCCGCTCGGTGATGAGCGAACCCATCGCCGACCGGTGCTTCTCCTGCGAGTCGCGGTCGAGGTCCTCGGCACGACGGCGCGCGTCGGAGACCAGCTTGTCCGCCTCGGTGCGGGCCTTGCGCAGCACCTCGTCGGCCTTCTGCTGGGCGGTGGCGACGTGCTCGTCGTGGACCTGCTGGGCCAATGCGAGCAGGCGTGCGGCGGAGTCCGGCACCTGGCCGCCCCCGGCCGCGGCCATCAGACCACTGGCGAGGTTCCCGCCGGCGGCCGCGTGCGTGCCGGGCGCTGCCGGGTACACGTCGTTCTTCGGCGCCTCGACCTGGTGCGGCACGGCCTCGCCGATCGGCCCCGGGTAGGCGGCGGTGTCCGGCGGTGGCGGAACGTTCCCGTGCGGGTTGCCAGCGCTCTGAGCCTGGTAGTCCGGTCCCCCCGGCGGCATCGGTGGGGTCTGTTCAGGAGCATGACCAGGCTGGCCGTTCTGCGAAGCGTGCTCGGCACCTGGACCGGCACCGTTGCCCCCCTGGCTGTGGTGTCCCCCCTGACGCTGACCCTGAAATGCTGCCGCTCCCTGCTGTTGGGCGAGCGAACCCGAGAGGTAGGACTGGTCGCCCGTGACCTCGGCAAGGCGACGGCGAAGCTCGTCGTTCTCGGTGATGAGCCGATCGAGTTCCGCCTCGACCTCGTCGAGGAAAGAGTCCACCTCTTCCTCGTCGTATCCTGGGCGGAGGCGCGTGGTATTGAACTGCTTGTTACGCACGTCCGCGGGTGTCAGCGGCATGTCCTCTCCTGCGGGTGGTCGGAGATGTGTGTCCAGGTGACGGTACTCGATAGCGGAGCCCACGTCACACGAGACCCATGAGTACCTGGATCAGGATCATCACCACGATGAACAGAATGATGAAACTCACGTCGAGGCTGAACCCGCCCAGGCGAAGCGGCGGGATGATCTTTCTGAGCGCCCGCAACGGCGGATCCGTCACCGTGTAGACGCCCTCGCACACGACCAGCCAGAACCCGTGCGGCACCCACGAGCGGGCGAACATCTGCACGTAGTCGAGGACCAGCCGGCCGATCAGGACGTACATGAACAGCCGGAGGACGTAGACGGCGGTCACCAGGGCGAAGGTCACAGGTTGATTCTCCCCGGGTCATACGCAATGTCGTCAAATCCACCGCACTCCGCTACCACTCACTCCGTTGTGTCGCGGCCGCGGGACGGGAGATCCGGCGTGTCGTGTCGCCTTGCGGCCCGCGTGACCGAGGTGTCCGGCCGGGACTGTCCGCCACCGGTCACCGCGGGCGGCGGTCAGCTCTGGTTGTAGAAGCCGCCCTCGGCGATCCTGGCCTTGTCCTCCGCGGTCACCGAGATGTCGGGCGGCGACAGCAGGAAGACCCGGCTCGTCACCCGGTCGATGCTGCCGCGCTGCCCGAAGGTGAGACCCGCGGAGAAGTCGACCAGGCGCTTGGCGTCGGCGTCGCCCATCTCGGTGAGGTTCATGATCACCGGGATGCCGCTGCGGAACTGCTCACCGATCGTCCGCGCGTCGTTGTACGTGCGCGGGTGCACGGTGGTGATCCGGCTGAGGTCGGCGCGGATCGGCTCGACCACCGCGGGCGTGGACGGTCGCCGCTCGCCGTCGTCGTCGACGACGGGCGCCAGCGAGGGGCGTTCGCCGCGTCGCGAGCCGCGATCGCGGTCCGCCGACCGGTCACGCCGGGAGTCGTACTCGTCCTCGTAGTCGAAGCCGTCGTCGTCGTAGTCCTCGACCAGACCGAGGTAGCTCATCGTCCTGCGCATGAAACCCGGCATGCTCGCTGGTCCTCCACTCCCGTTACATGGCCGCTGCCTGCTGGCCGGTGACTGGGCATGGGCCTTCGCGTGACCAGTCCCCCTGTGATGACACTACCGAGGAAACGGCCGCTTCCCGAGCAACGCCGTGCCGATACGTACGTGTGTCGCGCCGGCGGCGATGCCCGCCTCGAGGTCACCGCTCATGCCGGCCGACAGCATCGACGCCTCCGGATGCTCGGCGCGCACCGCTCCCGCGACCTCGGCGAGGGTGGCGAACGCCGGCTCCGGCGCGCGGTCGAGCGGCGCGATGCCCATGACGCCCGCGACCGTGACGCCGTCGGTGGCGGCGATCCGCGCGGCGAGGCGCGGCACCTCGGCCGGCGGCACTCCCCCGCGCTCGACCCGCTCGTCGAGCCGCACCTCGACGAGGCAGCCGACCGGCCGACCGGCCCGGACGGCCTCCCTGCCGAGGGTGTCGACGAGGCGGTCCCTGTCGACCGAGTGGACGTAGTGGGCGTAACCGACGACGGAGCGGCACTTGTTGGTCTGCAACTGGCCGACGAAGTGCCAGGTCAGTGAGAGGTCGGCGCAGGCGGCGGCCTTGGGCGCGGCGTCCTGGTCGCGGTTCTCCCCGATCTCGGTGACGCCGAGACCCGCGAGCAGGCGGACGTCGGAGGCGGGGAACGTCTTGGTGACGGCGACGAGCGTGATCTCGCCGGGGTCGCGACCGGCGGCCGCGCATGCCGCCGCGATGCGCGCACGCACGTCCGCGAGGTTCGCCGCCAGCTCGGACGTCCGCCGGTCGTCGGTCGTCACGGCGCGCCCGCGTCCGTGTCGTGCACCCAGACGTAGCCGGCGAACCGTCCGGTCTCACCGTCGCGGCGGTAGGAGTAGTGAGCCGGCGACTCGATCGTGCAGGTGGGCACGCGGGTGACGTCGCCGACGCCGGCGGCGCGCAACTGGGCGACGACTCCGCCGGGGACGTCGACCGCGGGGGTGCCGTGGCGCGTCGTCGCCCAGGCCTCGCGGACGCCGGACGCCTCGACCACCTCGGCGCGCATCTCCTCCGGCACCTCGTAGCACGCGCCGCACACCGCGGGGCCGACGAGGGCGCGGATGCGCGCGGGATCCGCGCCGAGCGCGCGCATGCCGTCGACCGTCCGCGGGACGACACCCGCCGCGAGGCCCGGCCGGCCTGCGTGGGCCGCACCCACCACCCGCCGCTCCGGATCGGCGAGGAGCACGGGCGTGCAGTCGGCGACGCGGACGGCGAGCGCGATGCCGGCGCGGTCGGTGACCACGCCGTCGACCCTGGGTGGATCCCCGGGCCACGGCCCGTCGACGACCGCGACGTCGGCGCCGTGCACCTGGTGCATCCACACGACCCGCGCCGGGTCGATGCCCGCCTCGGCGGCGACCCGCGCGCGGTTCGCGGCGACGTGGGCGGCGTCGTCCCCGCTCGTGCCGCCGCCGAGGTTCAGCTCGGCGTACGGACCCTCGCTGCGCCCTCCCCTGCGGTCGGTGAACAGCGCGGACACGCCCGGCCCCAGCTCGTACCGATCGAGGCTCACGGGCGACGCTCTACTTGAGGAAGTCGGGCACGTCGAGCTCGTCGTCGTCCTCGACGGCGGGTGGGCGTACGGGTTCGCGCACCGGCTCGTGCGACACGCCGTTGCCGTTGCCGCGCACGCCGGAGGCGACCTCTTCCCTGGACTCGCGGGTCGACGGAGTGAACGTGACGCCGCCCGCCGGTGCGCCGACGTGGCCGGCGCGGCTCTGGCCGCCCGCCGAGTGGCCGTTCTGCCCGGTCGACGGCCGGCCCGCTGAGGCGGGCTCCTGGCCCTGCGGGCCGTTGCCGGCGGGCGTCTCGAGGCGACCCGGACGCGGCGCCGCCTCCTTCGGCTTCATCTCACCGCCGTCGAAGCCGGCGGCGATGACCGTGACGCGCACCTCGTCGCCGAGCGCGTCGTCGATGACGGCGCCGAAGATGATGTTGGCGTCGGCGTGTGCCGCCTGGGAGACGAGGTTGGCCGCCTCGTGGATCTCGAAGAGACCGAGGTCGGAGCCGCCGGAGATCGACAGCAGCACCCCGTGCGCGCCATCGATCGACGCCTCGAGCAGCGGGCTGGAGATGGCCATCTCGGAGGCCGCCACCGAACGGTCGTCGCCGCGCGCGGAGCCGATGCCCATGAGCGCCGAGCCCGCGCCGGACATGACCGACTTGACGTCGGCGAAGTCGAGGTTGATGAGACCGGGGGTGGTGATCAGGTCGGTGATGCCCTGCACACCGGAGAGCAGCACCTGGTCGGCCGCCTTGAAGGCGTCGAGCACGCTCACCGCGCGGTCGGAGATCGAGAGCAGCCGGTCGTTCGGGATGACGATGAGGGTGTCGACCTCCTCGCGCAGCCGCGCGATGCCCTCCTCCGCCTGCCCGGCCCTGCGCTTGCCCTCGAACCCGAACGGGCGGGTGACGACGCCGATGGTGAGAGCGCCGAGCGACCGGGCGACGCTGGCGACGACGGGCGCGCCGCCGGTGCCGGTGCCGCCGCCCTCGCCCGCGGTCACGAACACCATGTCGGCGCCCTTGATGACCTCTTCGATCTCCTCGCGGTGGTCCTCGGCCGCCTGCCGACCCACGTCGGGGTTGGCGCCGGCGCCGAGACCCCTGGTCATCTCGCGGCCGACGTCGAGCTTGACGTCGGCATCGCTCATCAGCAGGGCCTGGGCGTCGGTGTTGATCGCGACGAACTCGACCCCCTTGAGGCCGACCTCGATCATGCGGTTGACGGCGTTGACGCCGCCGCCACCGATACCGACGACCTTGATGACCGCCAGGTAGTTGTGCGGTGCTGTCACGTCGAGGTCCCTCTCGCTATCCCTGCGACCCTAACCCTGAACTAGAGAGTTAGAGTTATGTCAACCTGTCACCCTGCTCCGCACAGTAGGAACGCCCAGAAGCGAAAGCAACGACGTACGTCGGCGTGTCGTCAGCCGGCCGTCCGCAGCGACCTCGTCGCACCACTTCACCTCACGAACGTGGGCTTCACCTCGTCCCGGCACGAGGTGAAGCCGCCGTTGATCACGTTAACGTGATCAACGGGAGAAGGCCGGGGTCAGCGGCGGCGGACGGTGGCGGTGGCCGGGGTGCTGACGTCGTAGACCCTGCCCTTCGGCTCCGCCTTGCGCAGGGCGGCGAGCACGCGGGCCTTCTCGGTCGACTGCGACGGGTTGCCCCACACCACGACGACGGACCTGGGCAGGTGCAGCCGGACGGAGTCCTCGCTCGTGGCCGAGACCCGGCGGACGTCGTCGCGCAGGGAGTCGGGCAGGCGTTCGACGACGGCCAGCGCCGACGTGGTCGCCGAGTCGCCCGGACGGGGCGTGGCGACGCCGAGGACGGGCAGCGACGGGCGCTTCGCCTGGGTCGCGACCACCACGGCGGCGTGGTCGATCAGCCACCACGAGCCGTTGCGCTCGACGGCGACGACGGGCACCCGTTCGCGGATCTCGATGCGCAGGGTGGTCGGCCAGCTGCGGCCGACCGACACCTCCTCGACCTGGGCGAGCCGCGCGACGCGCGCCTCGACGGCGTCGACGTCGATCCTGGCGAGCGGGGTGCCCATCGGCACCGCCGCGGCCTTCCGCACCTGCGCGGCGTCGAGCCGGTGGACGCCGGTCACCTCGACGGTGCGCGCCGCGAACACGCCCGACCCGTACAGCAGGTAGAGCCACCCGCCGATCGCGGCGAGCGCGAGCAGCACGCCGAACACCTTGACGCCGCGACCGCGCCGCCCCGGCGCGCCGCCGGACGCGGAACCGGAACGGCCGGTGGCCGCCCGGTCCGTGCTCCGCGTGGTGCTCATCGGTCTACGCGCCCGCTCACACCGCTGCGCTGCCCTGCAGCTGCTCGAGCACCTCGGGTCCGATCATCGTGACGTCGCCTGCGCCGATGGTGAGGACGAGGTCGCCTGGCCGGGCGAGCCCGGCCACCAGCGCGGGGACCGCGGACCAGGACGGCTCGAACCGGACGCGACCGCTCGGCAGGCTGACGGCGTCGGCGACCAGCGCGCCGGTCACGCCGGGCTCGGGGTCCTCGCGCGCGGCGTACACCTCCATCACGACGACCTCGTCGGCGAGCGAGAGCGCCTCGCCGAACCGGTCGGCGAAGAGCCTGGTGCGGCTGTACAGGTGCGGCTGGAAGCACGCCACGATCCGGCCGTCGCCGGCGACGTCGCGCGCCGCGACGAGGTCGGCGGTGATCTCGGTGGGGTGGTGGGCGTAGCTGTCGAAGACGCGCACTCCCCCGGCCGTGCCCTTGGGCTCGAACCGCCGGCGGGTGCCGCTGAACCGGCCGAGACCCTCGCGCAGGTCGGAGAACGAGAAGCCGAGCCCGAGGCCGACGGTCAGGGCCGCGCAGGTGTTGAGGACGTTGTGCAGACCGGGGATCACGATGTCGACGGTGCCGAGCCTGCGCCCTCCGTGCACCACCTCGAACGTGGTGCCGAGCCCGTGGCTCTCGACGTCGACCGCGCGCAGGTCGGCGTCGGCGCCGGTGCCGTAGGTGCGCACGTCGATGCCGCGCTCCCGTGCCGTCGCGGCGAGCGTCGCGGCCCCCGGGTCGTCGGTACACGCGACGAGGAAGCCGTCGGGGTCGATGCGGTCGAGGAACCTGACGAACGCCTCGGCGTACGCCTCCTCGGTGCCGTAGTTGTCGAGGTGGTCGGCCTCGACGTTGGTCACGATCGCGGCGTACGGGGACAGCATGAGGAACGAGCCGTCGCTCTCGTCGACCTCGGCGACGAAGATGTCGCCGCTGCCGTCGTGTGCGTTGGCGCCCGACTCGTTGAGCTCGCCCCCGATCGCGAACGACGGGTCGGCGGCGCAGTGCTGCAGGGCCACGGTCAGCAGCGACGTGGTCGTCGTCTTGCCGTGGGTGCCGGCGACGGCGACCCCGCGCTGCCCGGCCATGACGCTCGCCAGCGCGGCCGCGCGCGGCAGCACCCGCAGGCCCGCCTCGTGTGCGGCGACCGGCTCGGGATGGTCGCGCCTGATCGCGGTCGACACGACGAGGCTGTCGGCATCCGACACGTGCGCGGCGTCGTGACCGACGTGGACGGTCGCACCGATCGCCTGCAGTGCCGACAGGGCGCGCGACTCCTTCGCGTCGCAGCCCGACACCTCGACGCCGCGCGACAGCAGGATGCGGGCGATGCCCGACATCCCGGCGCCGCCGATGCCCATGAAGTGGACCCGCCCGAGCTCGTCGGCGGACACCAGGTCGACCGGCTCGATCAGCGCCATGTCACTGCCCTTCTCCCCTCTCGCGCACCGCGCGCAGCACCATCTCGCGCAGCGCCTCGCCCGCGTCGCGCCGGCCGGCGCCGACCGCCGAGCGCGCCATCGCCGACAGCCGGTCGCCGTCGGCCAGCAGCGGCAGCACCGTCTCGCGGATCCAGGTGGCGTCGAGGTCGCCGTCGTCGACGAGGACTCCGCCACCGGCCTCGACGATCGGTGCGGCGTTGCGCCGCTGCTCGCCGTTGCCGATGGGCAGCGGGACGTACGCCGCCGGCAGGCCTACCGCCGACAGCTCGGCGCACGTCATCATGCCCGCGCGGCACAACGCGAGATCGGCCGCGGCGTAGGCGAGGTCCATGCGGTCGACGAAGTTCACGGTGACGTACGGCGGCGAGCCCTCGGGGAGGTCGATCTCGAGGGTGTTCTTCGGCCCGGTGACATGGAGCACCTGGACGCCCGCCGCGGCGAGGTCGGGGGCCGCGGACCGGACGGCCGCGTTGACCGACCTCGCCCCCTGCGAGCCGCCGAACACCAGCAGGGTCGGCAGGTCGGGCGCGAGCCCGAACAGCTCGCGCGCCTCGGCCCGGCTCGCCGCCCGGTCGAGCCGCAAGATCGTGTCGCGCAGCGGCACACCGGTGACCTGGGCGTGCGGGAGCTTGGTGCCCGGCACGGTAATCGCGACGTACGGCGTGAAGCCCGCCCCCACCCGGTTGGCCAGGCCGGGCAGCGGGTTGGCCTCGTGCACGACGATCGGCACCTTGCGCCGGCGTGCGGCGAGGTAGGCGGGCAGCGCGACGTAGCCGCCGAAGCCGACGAGGACGTCGGCCTGCTTCGCGTCGAGGACGCGCGCGGCGGCACTCACGGCCTTCGCGACCCGCACGGGCAGCGAGACGAGCTGAGGGCTCGGCCGGCGGGGCAGCGGCACCGGCGGGATGAGCTCGAGGTCGTAGCCGCGCTTGGGAACGAGCATCGTCTCGAGCCCGCGTTCGGTGCCGAGTGCGGTGATGCCGACCCCCGGGTCGGCGGCTCGCAGCACGTCGGCCAGGTTGAGCGCCGGCTCGATGTGCCCGGCCGTGCCGCCCCCGGCGATCACTACGTGCATGTCCTGTCTGCCTCCGTGCCTCAACCCCGGTGCCACCGACGAGCCGCTACTTCTTTTTCCGCGCCGCCCGCCCGTAGCCGAGCCAGCCGAACGCCCGCGCGAGTGGACCGGGTCCGCGCCCGGCGAGCGCGCGCTGTGCCCCTGGTTCGCGCCGGGCGAACGACAGCAGCATGCCGAGCGCCACCATCGTCGGTAGCAACGCGGACCCACCGTACGACACGAGCGGCAACGGGATGCCGGTGATGGGCAGGACGCCGATCACCGCCCCGATGTTGACGATCGCCTGCACGAGCAGCCACGCGGTGACGGCACCCGCCGCGAGCCGGATGAACGGGTCGGTGACCCGGCGGGCGATGCGGAAGCCGGCGTACGCGAGCAGCGCGAACAGCGCCAGGACGACGAGGCTGCCGACCAGCCCGAGCTCCTCGCCGATGATGGCGAAGATGAAGTCGGTGTAGCCGTGCGGCAGGTAGCCCCACTTCTCCCTGCTGGCACCGAGGCCGAGGCCGAACAGCCCCCCGCTCGCGATCGCGTAGATGCCCTGGACGGCCTGGTAGCCGGTGTTGCCGGCGTCGGCGAACGGGTCGGCGAAGCTGGTGATCCGCGCCATGCGGTACGGCTCCCTCGCGATGAACACGATGACCAGGCCGATGACCGACGCGAACAGCGCCGCGAACAGCCGGATCGGCGCGCCGACGATCCAGAGCAGGGCGAGCAGGATGGTGAGCAGGACCAGGGTGGTGCCGAGGTCCTTGCCGAGCATCACGAGCAGGACGATCAGGCCGGCGCCGGGGATGAGCGGCACCAGCAGGTGCCGCCACTCGCGCAGCGTGCCGAGCTTCTGCTTGCGGGCGAGCAGGTCGGCGCCCCAGAGCACGAACCCGAGCTTCGCGACCTCCGACGGCTGGATGTGGAACGGGCCGCCGAAGTCGATCCATCGCTGCGCGCCGTTGACCTCGCGGCCGAGACCGGGCACGAGGGTGAGGGCGAGCAGCACGACGGAGGCGACGAGCAGCGGGTACGCGAGCCCGCGCCACAGGCCCACCGGCATCCGCGCGCTCAGCCACAGGGCGACGACGCCCACACCGATCCAGATCGCCTGCCGGGTGAAGTAGTAGTACGACGAGTCGCCCGCGGCGTACGCGTCGACGCTCGACGCCGACAGCACCATGAGCAGGCCGAGCGCGCTGAGCAGCGCGGTGCAGCCGAGCACGAGGTAGTACGAGGCGTGCGGGCGGTCGAACAGCCGTCGCACGAGGGCGAGCCGCGACCTGACGTCGAACCACGGCGTCGAGGCGGCCTCGTCACCGGTCTCCGTGGAGGTCGTCATCTCGTACCGACCCAGCGGCGGGCGGCGGCGGCGAAGGCGTCACCGCGCGCCGGGTAGTTCGGGAACATGTCCCAGGAGGCGCCGGCGGGAGAGAGCAGGACGGTGTCGCCCGGGCGCGCGAACCGGGCCGCCTCGGCAACGACGGCATCCATGACCCCAGTGTCGGTCGAGGAGACCTCCACGACCGGGACATTCGGTGCGTGTCGCACGAGTGCGTCCCGGATCACGGCCCGGTCGCGGCCCAGCAGGACCGCCGCGCGCATCCGCCGGTGGTGCGCGGCGACGACGTCGTCGACCCGGGCGCCCTTGAGTAGGCCGCCGGCGATCCACACCACGTGGTCGTACGCGGACAGCGCCGCGGCGACGGCGTGCGGGTTGGTGGCCTTCGAGTCGTCCACGAACCGCACGCCCGCGCCCTCGGCGACCAGGGTCAGCCGGTGCGCGTCAGGGCGGAACGCCCGCAGGCCGTCGCGCACGGCGGCGGCCGGCACGCCGTACGCGCGGGCGAGCGCGGCGGCGGCGAGCGCGTTGGCCACGTTGTGCGGCGCCGGCGGCGAGACGTCGGCGACGGCGGCGAGCTCCGCCGCGCCGGCGCCCCCCGCGAACGCGCCGTCGACCAGCGCCCCGCCGTCGACGCCGAGCTGCCCTGGGCCTGGCGGGCCGAGCGTGAACGAGATCGCGCCACGACGTCCCGCGGCCAGTCCCGCGCTCTCGGTGTCGTCGGCGTTGTAGACGACGGTCGTGCCCTTGCCCCAGATACGGGCCTTGGCGTCGCGGTACGCCTCGTACGAGCCGTGCCAGTCGAGGTGGTCGGGCGCGACGTTCAGCACCGTCGCGGCCAGCGGGCGCAGGCTCTCCGACCAGTGCAGCTGGAAGCTCGACAGCTCGACGGCGAGCGCCTGGTAGGGCGGGTCGGCGAGCACCGCGTCGACGATCGGCGCGCCGACGTTGCCCGCGGCGGTCGCCCGGACGCCGGCGGCCTCCAGGATCGCGGCGAGCATGCGGACGGCCGTCGTCTTGCCGTTGGTCCCCGTGATCGCCAGCCAGGGAGCGGGGTCGGGCCCGCGCAGCCGCCACGCCAGCTCGACCTCGCCGTAGACCGGCAGTCCGCGGCCGGCGGCCGCCGCGAGCAGCGGCGCCTGCGGCGCCCACCCCGGCGAGGTGACGACCAGCTCCGTGTCGTCCGGCAGCACGACCGCGGCGCCGAGACGGACCGCAACGCCGTCGCCCGCCAGGCCCACGGCGCGGTCGCGCTGGGCGTCGCCGTCGCCGGTGTCGACGACGGTCACCACGGCGCCGAGCCGGCTCAGGACCCGCGCGGCGGCCGTGCCGGACACGCCGATGCCCGTGACGCAGACCCGGCGGCCCGCCCACCGCTCGCGGCGGCGGGCCCTCACGTGAGCCAGCGGCCGTAGAACACGCCGAGTCCGCCGGCGACGCACAGGCCGGTGACGATCCAGAACCGCACCACGATCGTCACCTCGTTCCAGCCGACGAGCTCGAAGTGGTGCTGCAGCGGCGCCATGCGGAACACCCGTCTATGGGTGATCTTGAAGAACCCGACCTGGATGATGACCGACATCGTGATGATGACGAACAGCCCGCCGAGCAGCAGGAGCAGCAGCTCGGTGCGGGTGAGGATGGCCATCGCCGCCATCACGCCGCCGAGTGCCAGCGACCCGGTGTCGCCCATGAAGATGCGGGCGGGCGGCGCGTTCCACCACAGGAAGCCGAAGCATGCGCCGGTGACGGCGGCGGCGACGACCGCGAGGTCGAGCGGATCCCGCACCGTGTAGCAGCTCGGAACCAGCGTGGTGGCACAGCTGTTGCGGAACTGCCAGTTGCCGATGATGACGTATGACGCGAACACCATCACCGACGCGCCGGTCGCCAGCCCGTCGAGGCCGTCGGTGAGGTTCACGCCGTTGGACGCCCCGGCGACCATGAGCAGTGACAGCACGACGAAGACGATCGGCCCGAGGTAGAGCCAGGTCAGGTCGCGGTCGAACGAGAGGTACGCCGAGCCCGGCGTCAGTCCCTGCGAGTTGGGGAAGCGCAGGGCGAGCAGGGCGAACGCGATCGCGAGCACAGCCTGGCCGAGTGTCTTGGCACCGCTGCGCAGGCCGAGACTGCGCTGCTTCCAGATCTTGATGAAGTCGTCGAGGAAGCCGACGAAGCCGAGGCCGGCCATCAGGCCGAGCGCGAGCCCGCCGGAGACGGTCGGCCGGTTCATCGTGACCAGGTGCGCGATGCCGTACCCGAGCAGGGTCGCGATGATGATCACCGCGCCGCCCATGGTGGGCGTACCGCGCTTGGTGTGGTGGCTCGTCGGGCCGTCGTCGCGGATCAGCTGGCCGTATCCGTAGCGACGGAAGACGCTGATGGCGACAGGGGTGCCGAGCAGCGCGATGAACAGGGCTATCGCGCCGGAGAAGAGGACCAACCTCACGGGTTACTGCTCCCTCTCTGCAGTTCCTCGCGCCGCCATCCGGTCCCCCACCCAGCGGAGTCCGGCGTCTCGGGACGACTTGAACAGTACGACGTCTCCGCCCCGAAGCTCGGCATCCAGCAGGTCTTCGGCCGTGTCGCCGTCCGGTACGCGCACGGCACGACCGCTCCAGCCGGACACGCCGGACGCGCCGTCGGCGACCCCACCCGCGCCTGCGCCGACCGCCACGACGAGGTCGACACCGCACTCGGCGGCGTATGCGCCGAGTCGCACGTGCTCGGCGGCGGACGTCTCGCCGAGCTCGAGCATCTCCCCGAGCACCGCGACGGTCCTGCGCCCGCCGGCGAGGTGCACGAGCGTGCGCAGCGCGGCCGCCGCGGACACCGGGTTGGCGTTGTAGGCGTCGTTGACGACCGTCACCCCGTCGGGACGCTCGCGGAGCTCCATCCGGTGCCGGCTCTGTGGCACCGCCTCACCCAGGCCCGCGGCGACCTGCTCGGGCGACATGCCGACCTCGAGTGCGACGGCCGCGGCGGCGAGCGCGTTGGACACCTGGTGCTCGCCGTGCAGCCGCAGCCGTACCGCGGCGGATCCCGCCGGCGTCATCAGCGTGAACGACGGGCGGGCGGCGGCGTCGAGCGTGACCTCGTCGGCGCCGACGTCCGCGCCGGGTGTCGTGCCGAACGTGACCACGCGCGCCTTCGTGCGCTCGGCCATCGCGGCGACGCGCTCGTCGTCCGCGTTGAGCACCGCGACACCGTCGTCCGGCAGTGCCTCGACGAGCTCGCCCTTGGCGGCGGCGATGGCCTCCGGGCTGCCGAACTCGCCCAGGTGGGCGACGCCCACGTTGAGGACGACGCCGATCCGCGGTGTGGCGACCGCGCACAGCTCGGCGATGTGTCCCGCACCCCGCGCGCCCATCTCGAGGACGAGGCACGCGGTGTCGGTGCCGGCGCGGAGCACGGTGAGCGGGAAGCCGATCTCGTTGTTGAACGACTCCGGCGGCGCGACCGTCGGGCCGACCGCGGGCAGCAGTTGGGCGAGGAGGTCCTTGGTGCCGGTCTTGCCCGCGGAGCCCGTCACCCCGATCACGGTGGTGCCGTCGAGCCGCCGCGCGACCGCGTGGGCGAGGCGCGCGAGACCGGCCACGGTGTCGTCGACCACCACTGCGGGCACGCCGACCGGTCGGGTCGCCAGCACGGCCGTCGCACCCGCCGCCACCGCCGCGGCGGCGAAGTCGTGGCCGTCGACGCGTTCGCCCGGCACGGCGACGAACAGTGCGCCGGCGTCCACCTGCCGCGAGTCGACGACGACGGGACCGGTCACCGGGGCGGCGGGGTCGCGCGCGTCGGACAGCGAGCCGGCCACGGCACCGGCGACCTCGGCCAGCGTCATGGCGATCATGACGTGGTGTCCCCCCGGCTCGCGTCGGGGCGTCCGCCGGATGCGTCGTCCATGCGGGCAATGGTGTCGTGCAGCACCTGGCGATCATCGAACGGGTGCACCACTCCGCCGACGTCCTGGCCCTGCTCGTGCCCCTTGCCCGCGACGACGACCACGTCGTCGGCGCCGGCCAGCGACACCGCGGTCACGACGGCCGCGCGGCGGTCGACCTCGACCACCACGTCGGCGCGCTCGGAGACGGGGACGGTGTCGGCGCCCGACCGCATCGCGTCGAGGATCGCGACCGGGTCCTCCGACCGGGGGTTGTCCGAGGTCAGCACGGCGACGTCGGCGAGTCGGGCCGCCGCCGCCCCCATCAGCGGACGCTTCATGCGGTCCCTGTCACCGCCGCAGCCGAGCACCACGATCAGGCGTCCGCGGGTGACGGGGCGCAGCGTGCGCAGCAGGCACTCCACGGCGTCGGGCGTGTGCGCGTAGTCGACGACGGCGAGGAACGCCTGGCCCGCCGACACGCGCTCCATCCGGCCCGGCACGCCGACCGCGGTCTCGAGGCCGGTGAGCGCCTCGGCGTGTGGGACGCCCGCGGTCACCAGCATCGCGACGGCGAGCAGGCCGTTCGCGACGTTGAACGCGCCGGGCAGGCGCACGGTCGCCTCGCCCTTCTCCCCGCCGGGTCCCGTTACGCAGAACGTGCTGCCGTCGGGACGCAGGTCGGCGTCGCGCGCGTGCCAGTCGGCCTCGGTGTCTCCCGTCGCGCACGTGTGCACCGGGATCGTGGCCTCCCCGGCCAGCCTCCGCCCCCACTCGGCGTCGACGCAGACGACGCCGCTGCGGCTCAGCTCGGGGGTGAACAACCGCGCCTTCGTGCGGAAGTAGTCATCGAGGTCGGGATGGAAGTCGAGGTGGTCCTCGCTCAGGTTGGTGAAGCCGGCGACGTCGAAACGCACGCCGCCCACCCGGCCGAGCACGAGCGCGTGGCTCGACACCTCGAGCACGACGGCGGTGACCCCGCGCTCGCGCATGACGGCGAACAGGGCGTGCAGGTCGGTCGCCTCGGGCGTGGTCCTGATGCTGTCGACGCTCTCGTCGCCCACCCGGGTCGCGACCGTGCCGACGAGACCGGTCGTGTGGCCGGCGGCGCGCAGGCCGGCCTCGACGAGGTACGCCGTCGTCGTCTTGCCGTTGGTGCCGGTGATGCCGAGCACCAGCAGGTCGGCGGCGGGATCGCCGTACACCCACGCGGCCGCGCGGCCGAGCTCCGCCCGCGGGTCGGGGACGACGAGCACCGCGACGCCGGCGGTGACCCGCTCCGCCCCGGCCGGGTCGGTCAGGACGCCGACCGCTCCCGCGGCCACGGCCTGGTCGGCGTAGTCGGCGCCGTGCACGTTCGCCCCTGGCAGGGCCGCGTACACGTCGCCGGGCCGTACGGATCGCGAGTCGTGCGTGATGCCCGTGACCGCCGGGTCTCCGGCGGGAGCGGGCACGCCCAACGTCGCCGCGAGGCCGGCCAACGACCGCGGAGCGACGTGGAGTGGACGCGACGCCAGTGCTTGCCGCCTCCGGCGGTCTTGCGACATGGGCACGGCGTGAGATTACCCCGCCGGCCAGGCGCGCCCGAGCCGGTGGTCGCCCTCCCCCACTGGGGACCCCGGCAGGGGCAGGCACCACGACCGGGGACCCCACGGGGTCAGGGGTCGACGCAGAGCAGGGCCCAGGGGCGGTCGCGGAACCGGGTCATGACGAGCGTGGCCCTGCGGGTGCCGGTGAGCTTCAGCCGTCGCCGGAGCACGTCGACGTCGCCGGCGAGGCCGCGGCGGCGGACGTCCACCGCACCGACGTCGAGATCGCGCAGCCGCGACCTGAGCGCCTTCTCGTTCCACGGCGACGAGTCGAGCACGCGCAGCGTGCGCGCGAACGGGGTGTGCACCTCGTGGCCGGTCGCGAGGAACGCGATCCGCTCGTCGATCTTCCACGCCCCGACGCGGCGGGCGAGGTCCTCGACGAGACCCGCGCGGGTGACGGCGGGGTTCGGGTCGAGCAGGTACGGTCCCGGCTCCGCCACCTCGACCGGCGGGCCGGGCTCGGGCTGCAGGCTCCACGCCTCCGGCAGGATCGTCGCGCACCGCCGGCCGGTGGCCAGTGCGGGAGACCAGAGCACGGCCTCCTTCAGGTCGCGGCCGACCGCGACGAACTCCAGCTCCCAGTCCGCGGGCACCCTGTCGTGCGGCAGCGCGGGCGCGGCCTTGACGCCGACCGCCGCCACCCGCTCGGTGAGACGCACGCACCAGCCGAGCGGCGGCTCGCCGTCCACGGCACGGCCGCCCCGCGCGTCGCGCCTGGCCGGGTCGACGAAGACCGCGGAGACGCCCGCGAGATCCGCATCGCGCACGTCCGCCTGCACGGTGGACACGCGCTCGCCGACGCCGTACGCCTCGGCGTTCACTCCCGCCATGAGCAGGTGCACGGGATCGAGGTCGATCCCGACGACGTGCGCGCCGGTGCCGGCGAGCGCGACGAGGTCGCCGCCGATCCCGCAGCACAGGTCGGCGACCGCGGCGACGCCGGCGTACCGCGCGGCGCGGTGCCGCGCGACCACCTCGGACGACGCCTGCTCGAGCCCGGGACGGGTGAGGTACATCCGCTCCGCCCGGGTGAACTTGGCCCGCGCGGCGAGCCGCAGCTCGTGCTGGGCCATGGCGCTCGCCACGAGATCCGCGGGATACCTCTCCCGTAGCCGGGTGCCGACCTGCAGTGCCGACTGCGACGTCGCGGCGGCGAGCTCGTCGAGCAGCGCCCTGCCCTGCGGCGACAGCAGCGCGGTCACGCGGGCGAGCGGGTCCTGCGTCATCGCGCCCTGACCCCTTCGGCCGCCGCTACCTGTCCGCCCAGACCCTGATCTTGGGGCTCTTGGTCCCCGTCGGACGGACCTTCTCGTGCTGCAGCGAGAAGGACATCACGTCGTGGAAGACGGGCGCGGCGACCTCCCCGCCGAAATGCCCCTTCTTGGGGTCCTGCAGCACGACCTGCGCGACGAGTTTCGGGTCGTCGGCGGGAGCCATCCCGACGAACGACGCCGTGTAGCCGCGGTAGCAGCCGCAGTCCGGATTCACCCGCTGGGCGGTGCCGGTCTTGCCCGCGACCCGGAAGCCCGAGATCTGCGCCTTCTGGGCGGTGCCGTGCTGACCCGTCACGCCCTCGAGCATCAGCCGCATCTGCTTCGCCGTCTTCGAGCTGATGACCCGCCTGCGTTCCGGCGCGTCCGCCTTCGTCACCGTGCCGTCGGGCGCCTTGCTGCCGGCGTAGACGCTGGGCTCGACCCGCACACCGTCGTTGGCGATGGTCGCGTACACGCTGGCCATCTGCATCGCGTTCACCGAGATGCCCTGGCCGAACGGGATCGTGTAGCGCTGCGTGCCCGACCACGTGTCGGGTGCGGGCATCAGCCCGCGGCTCTCCCCTGGCAGCCCGATGCCGGTGCGCTCGCCGAAGCCGAAGTCGCGCAGGCTCCGGTAGAGCTGCTCCTTACCGACCTTCTCCGACACCAGGTCGATGCCGATGTTGCTCGACTTGGCGAGGATGCCGGCGAGCGTGAGGTTCCACGTGTCGTGCGGCACGTCGTCGTGGAACGTCTTGTCGTAGCGACGCAGCTCCCCGGGGACCGCCATCTCGGTCGTCGGCTCCATGGTCGTGTGCTCGAGCGCGGCCGCCGCGGTGATGACCTTGTTGGTGCTGCCCGGCTCGTAGACGTCCTGCACGGCGGGGTTGCCGAGTCCGGTGGCGCCGGTGGGTCGCCGCTGCGCCGGATCGAAGCCCGGCGCCGTCGCGAGCGCGAGCACCGCGCCCGTGGCCGGATCCATCACGATGACGCTGCCGCTGTGCGCCTTGGTCTTCTCGACCTGTGCCTCGATGGCACGCTGTGCGTTCCACTGGATCTCGCTGTCGAGCGTCAGCGTGACGTCCTGTCCCGGGACGACGTTCTGCAGGCGTTCGGCGGCCGCGGGGATCACCTGACCGTTGCGGCCGATCTCCACCACCTGCTTGCCGTTCCTGCCGGCCAGCGCCTGGTCCTGCGCGAGCTCGATGCCGCCGAGCCCCTTGCCGCTCGCGCCGACGTAGCCGATGACGCTCGCGCCGAGCGTGCCCGACGGGTACGTGCGCTTCGGGTTGGGGTCGGCGCCGAGCGTCGGGATGCCGACGTCGCGTGCCGCGCGGACCTGCTCGGGGCTGACCTGCTTGGCCAGGTAGACGAAGCGCTTCTTCGACGCCAGCTTCTCCTGCAGCTCCGCCACCGGAACCCCGAGGATCGGCGCCAACCGCTGCGCCGCCTGCTCCTTGGACGGCACGGCCGAGCCGTCCGCCAGCCTGCCCGGTGTCGCCGGGACCTTGGTCGGGTCGACGTAGAGGTCCTCGGCGTCGACCGAGAGCGCGAACGGCACGCCGTACCTGTCGGTGATGCCACCGCGGTCCGCGTACAGGATCTGGGTGCGGATCCGCTGGGTCTGCGCCTGCAGGCTGTACTCCTCGGAGTCGAGCGCCTGGAGTTGGACGAGGCGCCCGGTGAACAGGGTCAGGATGAACACGACGACCAGCAGGCCCGCGTTGATCCGCCGGAGCGGCGATCCGAGCCGCGCCAGCCGGCGACGGCTGCGCAGCACCCGTGCCGCGGGACGCCGCGCCGGTGCCCGCTTCCTCGGCGCCTGCTTCTTCGCGGTCCGCTTCACCGTCCGGCCGCGCCCGGTGGACGAGGCCGCCGGGCGGCGCGGCGTACGGCTCGCGCTCCCCGACCTCGTCTTCTCCCACGGCGCCTCGGTCTCCCACGGCAGGCGCGCACCGAACGAGTCGCGCCGCCCGTCGCGCTCCCTGCGGTCCGCCGGCCGGCGCGGTGGGCGGCGCCCCCCGCGACCGTCGTCGCGTCCAGCCACCCCTTACTTCCTGTCCTTCGGTCCGGTGTCGCCCTTGCCCCGCGCCTTCTCGGCCTTGCCGTGCACCTTGCCCTTCGACACGTCGATGAACGCCGGGTCGCCCGCGGGCACCATGCCCTGGCGTTCGGCCTTCTCGGCGAGGACGCCGGGAGCGGAGTCCGCGGCGACCTGGCGCTCGAGCACGGACCGCTGCTCGGCGAGCAGCGAGGTGCGCTTCTGCAGCTCGTGCAGCCGGTAGGCGTCCTGCGCCAGCCCGACGTTGAGGACGAGCAGCGCCACGAGCCCGCCGCCGAGGAGGGCGACGACGAGCAGGACGAACGGCGCGCGCCCGGTCGCGGCGACGCGCTCCGGCACGAGACGCAGGTCCGGCGCGGCGCGTTCGGTGCGCCGCGTCCTCGCCTCACGGTCGTCCGTCTCCGTGCGGCGCGCCCTGACCGCCAGCTTCTCCGTCATCGCGTGTCACCCCCGTCGCTCATGCGCGCCCGCCTCCTCGCCGTGCTCATGCCGCCCTCACTTCACGGATGCGCTCCGCCGCGCGCAGCCGGGCCGAGGCCGCCCGTGCGTTGCGCGCGACCTCGTCGGCGTCCGGACGTTCCGCGCCGCGGGTCAGCAGCCGCAGCTCCGGTTCGTACTCCGGCGGGACGACCGGCAGGTCCAGCGGCGCGGCACTCGTCGCGCCGGCACGCAGCGCGCGCTTGACCAGCCTGTCCTCCAGCGAGTGGTACGCGAGCACGACGATCCGTCCGCCCACGGCGAGCGACGCGAGCGCGGCCGGCAGCGCGCGCTCGAGCACCTCGAGCTCGCCGTTCACCTCGATCCGCAACGCCTGGAACGTGCGCTTCGCCGGGTGGCCGCCGGGGGCGTACCTGGCGGCGGCGGGTATCGCGTCGCGGACGAGCGTGGCGAGCTGCGCGGTCGAGGTCAACGGCGCCTGCGCCCGCTCCCGCACGACGGCGTCGGCGATGCGTCGCGCGTACCGCTCCTCCCCGTACTCGCGGAGGACGCGCGCGAGATCCCGCGCCGTGTAGGTGTTGACCACGTCCGCGGCGGTGACGGGCGCCGTCTGGTCCATCCGCATGTCGAGCGGAGCGTCGTAGGAGTACGCGAACCCGCGGTCGCGTTCGTCGAGCTGGATCGACGACACCCCGAGGTCGAACAGCACGCCCTGCACGGCGGTGAGACCGAGCTCGGCGAGCACGGCGGGCAGGTGGTCGTAGACGGCGTGGACGAGGGTGAGGCGCTCGGCGTGCTCCACGAGCCGGGCCCTCGAACGGTCGAGGGCGCGGTCGTCCCTGTCGACCCCGACGACGCGCAGCGCCGGGTGGGCGCGCAGCAGCAGGTCCGTGTGACCGCCGAGACCGAGCGTCGCGTCGACGAGCACCGCGCCCGGGGTCGCGAGCGCCGGCGCGAGGAGCGCGACCACCCGTTGCGGGAGCACGGGCACGTGGCCGTGCGGCTCGTGGGTGTCCCTCATCAGAGCACGATTCCCAGGACGATCGCGACAGGCAGGACGAGGAGCGCGGTGAAGCTGACCACCAGTCCGAGCAGGACCGCGCTGCTCGCGACGTCCGCCGCGAGCGACAGCAGCCGCACCCGGTCCCTCTCGTCGGCACGTTCGACCTGTTCGGTCGCCACGAACTTCATCTCGACCCCCTCGAGCACCTGCCACCGCCACCGTTCGCGCGGTGAGGACCCCATCCGCTCGCCGAACCCGTCGCCGCCTGGCACCGGGGAAGTGATGCCAGGTGGCGTTGGTCTGCGGGAGAGCCGACTGCCTGCCGCCGGGGAAGTGCGCCAGGTCGCCGGGCTCTGCCGGGCTCGGGAGCGGGTAGGGACCGCGCCACGCGATCAGCCCACTCAGATCAGTCCGGGGAACACCTCCTCCGACTGCTCCGCGAACGCCTGCTCCTTGTCGTCGAGGTACGACTGCCACGCGTCCGCGTCCCAGATCTCCAGCCGGTTGTTGGCGCCGACGACGACGCACTCCTTGTCGAGACCCGCGTACTCGCGGAGCTGCCCTGGCACGGTCACCCGGCCCTGCTTGTCCGGCACCTCGTCGGAGGCGCCGGCGAAGAACATGCGAAGGAAGTCGCGGGACGCCTTGTGGGTGACGGGTGCCTCGCGGAGCTGCTCGGTCAGGGTGGCGAACTCGGCCACGGGCCACACGTAGAGGCAGCGTTCCTGTCCCCGGGTGATCACCAGGCCCCCCGCCAGGTCGTCGCGGTACTTCGCCGGCAGGAACAGCCGGCCCTTGTCGTCGAGCTTCGGGCGGTGCGTGCCGAGGAAGAGCGCCACCCGGCACCTCCCCCACGGACGATCCGACCCTTAGCCTCCCGATTGCACCACTGTACGCCACTTTCCCCCACGGTCAACCAGGAATGCCCATGTGGCCCCCACCACTCCCCGCGTTTGCCCAGGTCACACCGGTGGAGCGCCGGTGGAGGAGAAGGGAGCGTCCCTGGCCGCCGGCCCGCGGGTGCACGATCACGCGCACGACCAGGGAGACTGCTGGGGAGAGTCGAGCTCTCGATCGGTGTCGGGCCGTCCTCACCGTGCGTGTCGGAGACAGCGGGATGCGGCGGAGAACACCGGGCGTACCGGGCCGCGCTGGCGCAGTACGGACAATCGTCCGAGAATCGACACGTGCGGGTCGGGTCACTCCGGTTCTCCCGCTGGAAGCCTGACCGGTCGTCGAACCGGTCGTAGCCGAGGAGGTCGGGTGACCCTGTCCGAGCGCGACGTCTCGAGTGACGGCGCCGTTCACGAGCTGGAACGGATCGTCGAGACCACGTCGAGGGTCCGCGCGGCGATCGAGAGCGTCATCGAAGGCAAGCCGGAGGCGGTCACGGTCGCCCTCACGGTCCTGCTCGCCGAAGGGCACCTCCTCATCGAGGACGTCCCAGGCGTCGGCAAGACCATGCTCGCCAAGGCGCTCGCCAGGTCGGTCGACTGCTCCGTGCGCCGCATCCAGTTCACGCCGGACCTGCTGCCGAGCGACATCACCGGCGTGAGCGTCTACAACCAGGAGCGGCACGAGTTCGAGTTCAAGCCGGGCGCGGTGTTCGCCAACATCGTCGTCGGCGACGAGATCAACCGCGCGTCGCCCAAGACCCAGTCGGCCCTGCTCGAGAGCATGGAGGAGAAGCAGGTCACCGTCGACGGCATCACCTACGAGCTGGGCACGCCGTTCCTCGTCGTCGCGACGCAGAACCCGATCGAGATGGAGGGCACCTACCCGCTGCCCGAGGCCCAGCGCGACAGGTTCATGGCGCGCATCTCGATGGGCTACCCGGCGCCGCAGTCGGAGCTGGAGATGCTCGACCTGCACGGCCGCACGTCGCCGCTCGCCGACCTCGAGCCCGTCGCCAATGCCCAGCAGATCGCCTCGCTGATCACGGCCGTCCGCGAGATCCACGCGTCGGAGAGCGTGAAGCGCTACACCATCGACCTCGTCACCGCCACGCGGAAGGCACCGGACCTCCGCCTCGGCGCCTCCCCGCGCTCGGCCCTGCACCTGCTGCGCGCCGCGCGGGCCTACGCGGCGTTGAACGGGCGCACGTACGTGGTGCCCGACGACATCCAGGCGCTCGCCGAGCCCGTCCTCGCCCACCGGGTGCTGCCGACCGCGGAGGCGCAGATCGCGCGCCGCACGCCGAGCCAGGTGATCAACGAGTGCCTGCAGCGCGTGCCCGTGCCCGAAGCCGGCGGCCGGCGCCGGGCCGGTCGATGAACGCATGCGCCAGTTGCTGAGCGCACTCACGCTGCGGGGGCGCAGCTTCCTCGCCGCCGGCATCGCGGCGGCGTTGTGCAGCCTCCTCCTCGGCGAACGCATCCTGCTGCGCATCGGGCTGCTGCTGGTCGTCCTTCCCCTCGCGGCCGTGATCGTGGTCGCGCGCACCCGCTACCGCCTCACCGCGCGCCGGGTGCTCGAGTCACCGCGGGTTCCCGCGGGACACGAGGCCCACGTGGCGCTGCGCGTCGACAACGTGTCGCGGCTGCCCACCGGTCTGCTCCTGGTCGAGGAGTCCGTCCCGTACCAGCTGGGCAGCGCCCCCCGCTTCGTCCTCGACCGGGTGGAGCCCCACGGTGTCCGCGAGATCGGCTACACCCTCCGCTCCGACATCCGCGGGCGGTTCGACATCGGCCCGCTGTCCGTCCGCCTCGCCGACCCGTTCGGTCTCGTGGAGCTGACCCGGTCGTTCGCGCAGATCGACAAGCTCACCGTCACTCCCCTGATCCACCCGCTGCCCGAGGTGCGGCTGTCCGGCGACTGGACCGGCGGCGGCGACAGCCACGCCCGCACCATCGCGGCGGCCGGTGACGACGACGTGGCCACCCGCGAGTACCGGCGCGGCGACGACCTGCGGCGCGTGCACTGGAAGACCACGGCCAAGCGCGGCGAGCTGATGGTGCGCCGCGAGGAGCAGCACTGGCAGAGCCGGTGCACGATCTTCCTCGACTCCCGCCACCGGGCGTACCACGGTGACGGGCCGGGCTCGGCGTTCGAGTTCGCGGTGAGCGCCGCCGCGTCGATCGGCATCGCCCTGGCACGGCAGGGCTTCGGGCTCCGCCTCGTCACCGACGCCGGCGCCTCGTTCGGCGGTTACGGCGGCCTGGCCGACGTGAGCGGCGGCCCACTCGAGGGCATGCTGCTCGAGGAGCTCGCGGTCATCAAGTCGTCCCGCCGGCTGCACCTGACCGACGGCATCACGGCGGCGAGCCTGTCCGGTGGCGAGGGCCTCCTGGTGGCGGTGCTCGGCGCGCTCGACGACTCCGCCACGGACGACATCGCCCGGATGCGTCAGGGCCGAGGCACCGGGGTCGCCCTGCTCGTCGACTCGGCGTCGTGGACGACGAGCAGGCGCACGCCGGCCGACCTCGAGCACGAGGCGGCGGTCATCCGCCGGCTGCGTACCGCGGGGTGGCGGGTCGTGCCGGTCAGCCACGGCACGCCGCTCGCCCGGGTCTGGCCGCTGGCCGGCGGCGGGTACGCGGCGGAGGCGGTCGCGGAACCGTCGACGGGGGCGCGGACATGACGAACGCGCGCACGCGCCTCACGCTCTTCGCCGGGCTCGCCACGTACCTGTCGACGTTCGCGCTGTGGTCGCTGTTCGAGACCAGGATCTGGCCCTACGTCGCCCTGGTGATCGTGGCGCTGATGGCCGCGACAGGGTGGGCCACGCGCCGGGTCCGCGTGCCCGGCGTGCTCACGCCGCTGGTCTACGCAGCGGTGCTGCTGGTCGCCCTCACCTTCCTCTACGCAAGGGACACGGCGCTGTTCGGCCTGGTCCCCACACCCACGTCGTTCGAGGCGCTGGGTGATCTCCTGATCAACGCGTTCCTCGACGTGCGCCGCTACGCGACGCCGGCGCCGGAGACCCACGGGCTGATGCTGCTCACGATCGGCGGCATCGGGCTGGTGGCCGCGGTCGTCGACCTGGTCGCCGTCCGGCTCCGCCGTCCCGGCGCGGCGGGCCTGCCGATGCTCGCGCTCTACAGCGTCTCGGCCGGCGTGCTCCTCGACGGCCCCGGCTGGCTGCCGTTCCTGCTCGGCGCCGTCGGCTTCCTCGCGCTGCTGCTCGCCGACAACCGCGACAACCTCGAGCGGTGGGGACGTCCGGTGTTCGTGCGCCGCCCCTGGGATCGGCGCACGAAGACCCCCACCGGACAGACCGCCGACACCGGGGCGATCGCCAGCCTCGGCCGGCGGATCGGGTTCGCGGCGGTCCTCATCGCGGTGCTCGCGCCGATGCTCGTCCCGATGACCGACAGGTCGTTCGCGGGCGGTGACGGCGCGGGCAGCACCTGGTTGCGACGCTTCGGGGCGCCGACCCTCCAGGCGCCCGACCCCGTCGTCTCGATGCGGCGTGACCTGCTACGGCAGTCGGACGAGGTGATGTTCCGCTACACCTCGACGAGCAGGCGACCCGAGTACCTGCGCACCGTCGCGCTCACCGACTTCGACGGCGAGAACTGGCGGCCCGGCCGGCTGCGTGGCTTCGACGAGTACTCCATCCGGCCCGACTACATCCTCAACCCGCCGGCCGGCACCGACCAGAGCGTGATGACGTCGGTCCGCACCGACGTCCAGATGTCGCAGCGCGTCGAGCTCACCTTCCTGCCCGCGCCCTACATGCCGGCGCAGATGCGGGTCGACGGCAACTGGTACTACGACCCCGGCACGCTCACGATCTTCTCGCCCCGTGGGTCGCCGCGTGGCCTTCGCTACACGGTCAGCAGCGAGGTGTCGAAGCCACGGCCCACGCAGCTCGACGTCGCGACCAACCCGAGCGTGCTCGTCCGGTCGAACCTCGACCTGCCCCGCGACCTCCCCAGGGAGGTCCGCGAGACCGCGCGCGACGTCACGCGCGGGAAGGACACCCGCTACAAGCAGGCGCTGGCCCTGCAGGAGTGGTTCACCGACAACGGCGGCTTCACGTACTCGACCGAGCCGGGCGGCAGCGGCGACGACGCACTCCTCGCCTTCCTCCGCGACCGCCGCGGCTACTGCGAGCAGTACGCCTCGGCGATGGCGGTGATGGCCCGCGCCCTCGGCATCCCGTCCCGGGTCGCGATCGGGTACACCCAGGGCACCCGCGAGGGCGACGAGTGGGTGGTCCGCGGCCGCGACGCGCACGCCTGGCCCGAGCTGTGGTTCGAGGGCGTCGGCTGGATCCGCTTCGAGCCCACGCCGTCGGGCTTCACCGGCCAGGGGACGGCGGAGGTGCCCGGCTACAGCGAGCCGGACGCCCTCGACCGGCCGAACGAGCAGAACACCGAGGAGACGACCGACGACCCGACGTCCACCGCCGACGACTCGTCGGCCGCCGCAGCGTCGCGCCGGCAGCGGGAGGAGCTGGAGAGCGGCGCACCGGTAAGCGGCGGCGAGAACCCGGGGATCAGCACACCGGTCAGGCTCGGCCTGCTCGCGGCCGTCATCCTCGCGGCCCTCGTCGTGCTCACCCCGGCGATGGGGCGTCGGCTGGTGCGCAGGCGACGCTGGGCGCGCGCACGCGACCCCGCCGAGGTCGCCCATGCCGCCTGGGCCGAGCTCCGCGACGACGCGGCGGACCTCGGTCTCCCGTTCCGCGGGAGCGAGAGTCCGCGCGCCGCGGGTGCACGGCTCGCGGCCCGGTTGGACAAGGGATCGCGGGCCGCCGCGGCGGTCGAGCGCGTCGCGCTCGCGGAGGAACGGGCGCGCTACGCGCCGGAACCGGACACGCCGGACGGCCTGCGCTCCGACGTCACCAGGGCGCGTTCCGCACTGGCGCACGACCTCGACCGCAGGTCGAGGGTGCGGGCGTTCCTGCTGCCCCGCTCGGTCACCCAGGCGATCAGGTCGACGACGCGCGATCTCGGCGCCCGCGGCCCCGAGCCCGACGCGCCGGCACGCGGCAGCGCGTGACTAGTACCAGGGGCGGTCGCGGCGACGGAGCCAGCGGGCCTCGATCCGGTCCATGAACCCCGAGCCGTCGCGAGGGCGGCGGGCCTTGGCCTGCTTGCCCTTGCGGTTGCGCTGTCGTTTCGGCTCGTGCAGCGACACGACGTTCGGGTCCGCGGTGTCGGGGACCGTCGACTCACCACGCTCGCCCTGCTGCATGTGCATGATGCTGGAGACCGCCCAGGCCATCGACAAGAACATCAACGCGAATCCCGCGATGCTGAGTGCCACGGCGTTGGCCACGCCCGCGAGGAGCAGGGCGACACCGAGGACGAACCCGATCACCGCGAGGACGATGCGACGCTTGTACCGAGACCTGGGCGTGATGTTGCGGATCGAGCTGACGAACTTTGGATCCTCGGCAGCAAGATACCGCTCGATCTGCTCAAGCTCGCGTTGCTCGTGCTCTGAAAGCGGCACTTCGCGCCTCCTGCCAGGGCCGAACCCCCACACCGACTACCGGCCGGTACCCAGCATACGAACGTGTCGCGCGACGCGGAAGGCGCATCCCCCGGTGTGGCGCAATTTCCTTCGTCGACCACACCGTCCGGGCCACACCGCCTGACGCACCGAGCCCACCTCCGGTGACACGAGGATAACGTCTCGCGCCCGCGAATGGTGCCGGACGCTCAGACGTGCGCGTCCGGACGCAGTGCGAGGACGTGCAGCTGGGTGGCGAGCGCCCGCAGCTCGGGGTGCTCGGCCGCGGCGCGTTCGAGGTCGAGCAAGGCCTCGGCCGCACCGGGCTCGCCGTCGGCCACGCCGCCGGGCACGAGATCGGCGAACACCGGGACGCCGTGGGCGTCGCCGGGCGCGAACCCCGCCTCGGTGAGCAACCGTGTCAGCTCGCCGAGCGCGAACCGGTGCGGCACCGGGTCGCCGGGACCCCAGCGGCCGTCGGGGTCTCCGAGCGCATGCCTCGCCTCGCCGAACCGTCCACCGAGCGCGCGGTGGACGATCGCCGCCGTGCGGTTGGCCGCCAGCACGCTGACCGCTCCCCCGGGCCGGAGCGCCGCGTGCACCGTGCGCAACACCTCGGCCGGGACGTCGACGTACTCGAGAACGCTGTGACACAGCACGAGATCGACCGCCCCGGCGCCGACGACGGACTCGAGGTCGCCGGCGTCACCCTGGACCGCGCGCACCCGCACGCCGTGCTCGGCGGCCCTGCGCTCCAGGGTCGCGAGCGCGTCGGGGCTCTCGTCGACGACCGTCACCTCGTGACCGAGGCCGGCCAACGGGACCGCGAAGCCGCCGGTGCCGCCACCGAGGTCGACGATCGCGAGGGCACCGCCCCGACCGCTCGCCGAGCGGCTCTCGATGGTCCGGATGAGCGCGCCCCAGACGACCGCGGTGCGCGGCGACCCCCGGTCGGTGCGACGCGACGGTGTCACTCGAGCCACGGCGTCCCTCTCCCGTCCGGATGCCTCCGCCGGCATCCGGACACACCGTAACGGCAGGGGTGGCGGCGTCTAGCTCGCGGTGGGGAGGACGGCCTGATGGCCGAGGTCGATGAGCTCCTCGACCTCGCCGAGGAACTCGTCGACCAGCTCGCAGAAGGCATCGACGTCGCGATGGGACAGCGGGAACGGCAGCCCCGCGTCGGCGGTGGCGCGCATGCCGGCGCTCTGGGCGAACACCGCCGACCACTCCTCCAGCTCGGGGGCGACCTCGGCGAGCTCGGTCCATGCGGTGCCGGCGCGCCGCCCCGACGGGCGGCCGCGGACGGCGAGCACCGCGGCGGCGCTGCGCAGCGCCGCCAGGTGCGCCCCGGAGTAACGCAGCGCCGGCGAGGTGCCCGGCTCGGGAGCGACGGCCTCGGCCAGCGCGCGGCGCGCCTGACCGACGTAGGCGGGTGCGGAGAAGCCGAGCCGGCGGGCGCGAGCCCTGCCACCGGCGCGGCGGCGCCGCTCCTGGGTTGTCATGAGCCGTTCTCCAGAGCGAGCATCGCAGCGGTCCGTAGCGCACTCCGTGCCTCTGTGCACACTGAGCGAGGAGCGGAGCGGCGGAGGACGGCGGGGAGCACGGTCACTAGGGCACCATCCTTGTTGTGGGCACCGGTACGGTGCTCGCTGTTGGGACTCGGCGGGAGCCGGGGTGACGGCCTTGCTCGGTCGCTCGTTGAGGGCCTGCATGACACTGCCGCCCCTGGCTCTGCCGAGGCCG